>NZ_JBDOQR010000075.1:0-19309 GCF_039839315.1 Phaeobacter sp. CAU 1743
GACGGCTGGGAAACCCTCTCTCAGCCCCTCGAACCCATGCCCCTTGACCTCGCAGCCTAAAACACCGACCCTTCACATGCCCGGAGCGCGCCGCCAGGGAATTTCCACAGCATTCGCGACACGACCCTGCTTCTGTGCTTGCCGCTGGTCTCCCTTGGCTGGATGGCGATCCAGCGCTGGCATGAGGGCGCGCTCCCTGCGCTGACCGGCACCGCCCGAGCCACCGTGACCGGGCTGCTCCCCGGGTTGCCCAGCATGCGCTCCGAAATCGGCCTGTTCACAACCTCGGCCTTTCTGGGTGTTCTGGTGCTACCGCTGATCGACACCGATGCCCTTGGTCAGACCATCGTCGCCCTCGGACTTGGCAGCGGTGCGGTTCTGGCGCTGGCGGGCTGGATCGCCTATCTGCTGTCGATGGTGGGCGTCAGCCCGATCATCTCGGTCACCATCCTGGCGGGCACGCTGCCGAACCTGACGCCATTGGCCATCAGCCCGCTCGCGGTTGCGGTTACCATGGTGTCGATCTGGTCCATCGTGGTGAACGTAACGCCGTTTTCGGCCTCAGTCCGCTTGTCGGCGCGCATGATCGATGAAGATCCCGCCCGCGTCGGTCTGCGCTGGAACCTTGCCTATGGTACGCTCTCCATGTCGATCCTGACCGTTGCGTTGCTGGTTTTCGCATAGTCCGTTGCGTCACGTGGTTTAATTAGATTGCTAACAATCACCATGGCACCCTAAAATTTGCGAAAGAGGAGAAGCTTTGCATGTTCCGTTTCGCGGATATCCAGACCAAGACCGCGCGCCACTGCAATCGGCAGCTTCATGTACATACGGAAATCCGCGCTGCCCGCGCATGACACGACAGACCGAAAGGACCTCCCATGACCAAAGTCAAAGCCGCCGTTTGCCACAAGCACGGAGAGCCCCTTGTGATCGAGGAGGTGGAACTGCGCGCACCCGAACTGGGTGAAGTCGAGGTGAAGATTGATGCCGTGGCTGTCTGCCATTCGGACATCTCGCTGTGGCAGGGTGGGTTTGGCGGCGCCGTTCCCGCGGTCTTCGGTCACGAGGCTGCTGGCATCGTCACCGCTGTCGGCGTGGGCGTCAAAGGCTTTGCCGTGGGCGACAGTGTTGCCGTCACGCTGATCCGTTCCTGCGGCACCTGCCCGTCCTGCGGCCAGGGCCACCCCACGGTCTGCGAAGAACCGGGTGATCCGTCCAAGGGGCCGCTCAGCACAACCCAAGGTGACCCGGTCTGGCAAGCGCTTTTCGCCGGTGCCTTTGCCGAAAAGGTGGTCGTGGATCAAAGCCAGATCGTGAAGATCCCTGCAGATATGCCAAAAGACGCCGCATCGCTGATCTCCTGCGGCGTGATCACCGGCGTCGGCGCTGCGATCAATACCGCCGATATCCGCCCCGGCGACGACGTCGTGGTGATCGGCGCGGGCGGCGTCGGCCTCAATGCCATTCAGGGCGCCCGCATCGCCGGGGCCCGCCGCATCATCGCGGTCGACATGAACCCCGCCAAGCTGGAAGACGCCAAGACCTTTGGCGCCACCCATGGCGTGCTGGCCGAAGGCAAACCCTTCAAGGAGGTAAAGGCGCTGCTGGACGGGCGCGGCGCAGATGCGGTGCTGGTAACCGTGGGTGTCGCTGCAGTCTATGATCAGGCGCCCCGTTACCTTGCCCACAATGGCAAGATCGTCATGGTCGGCATGCCGCATTTCGGCTCTAACGCGAGCTATTCGCCGCTTGTGATGGCCGACGCGGGGCAGAAAATCCTCGGCTCTAAAATGGGCGACGTGGTGATCAAGCGCGACATTCCCTGGATCGTCGATCTCTACCAGCAGGGCCGCCTGAAGCTCGACGAGCTGATCACCGGGCGCTGGACGCTGGATCAGGTGAACGAGGCCTTTGCCGACACCATGGCCGGCAACGCGCGGCGCAACGTGATCATGCTGAACAACGACTGACCAACGGGCTGACAGACCCTGCGGCCGTCCCAGTACATCGGGGCGGCCGTTTCTGTCTCCTGCTCCACATACGAAAAAGGGCCGCTCCAGCCAGAGCGGCCCTGTCCGTTTTAAGATCAGGCGCAAAGCGCGGCCCGGTCAGACCTTTTCAAAGATCGCCGCCAGACCCTGACCGCCACCGATGCACATGGTTTCAACCCCATACAGCGCATCGCGGCGGTGCATCTCGCGCAGCAGCCCAGCCATGATCCGTCCGCCGGTCGCACCCACCGGGTGCCCCAGCGAAATGCCCGAGCCATTGACGTTCATTCGCTCAAAATCGCTGTCGGCTAGTTGCCATTCACGGGTGCAGGCCAGAACCTGCGCCGCGAAGGCTTCATTGAGTTCGATCAGGTCGATGTCCTTCAGCGCCATGCCCGCACGGTCCAGCGCCTTGGCCACCGACGGCACCGGGCCGGTGCCCATGACCTCCGGACCGACACCGGCCACGGCCCAGGACTTGATCCGGGCATAGGCCTTGAGCCCCAGTTCCTCCGCGATGGCGCGGGTGGTGATGATCGCCGCCGAGGCGCCGTCGTTCTGACCAGAGGCATTGCCCGCCGTGACCGTCGCCTGACTGTCGATACCGCCCCGGATCGGGCGCAGCTTGGCCATGCTCTCCATCGTGGCCTCGGGGCGCGGATGCTCATCCTTCGAGAAAGTCTCTTCGCCCTTGCGGCTTTTGACGGTCACCGGGATGATTTCATCATCGAACAGCCCGCCGTCCTGCGCCGCCACCGCGCGGCGATGGCTTTCCACCGCAAAGGCATCCTGTTCCTCGCGTCCGATATTGTATTCTTGGCGTAGGTTCTCGGCGGTTTCGAGCATGCCCCCCGGCACCGGGTGGTTGATCCCGCCTGCCGTCACACGTCCCTTCGCCAGCGCATCATCGAACACCATCGCGGTGCCCTTGATGCCCCAGCGACCCTTGGTCGAATAGAAGGGCGCATTCGACATCGACTCGGCGCCGCCCGCGATCACCAGCGAAGACCCTCCAGTCGCCACCTGCATTACTGCGTTGATCACCGCCTGCAAGCCAGAGCCGCAGCGACGGTCGATCTGATAGCCGCCAATGCTGATCGGCAGACCGGCATCCAGCCCCACCACACGGCCCAGCGCCGGCGCATCCATCGACGGGTAGCATTGGGCGAAGATAACCTCGTCCACGCGATCACCCGGCAAGTTGGTACGCGCCAAAAGGCCTTCGATCACCATCCGGCCCAACTCATGGGCGTGCAGGTCGCGGAACTGGCCTCCGAAACGGCCCACCGGCGTGCGGACTGGTTCGCAAATTACGACGTCTTCAAGCATATTCTTTCCTTCCCTGCCGCCTACATGCGGTCTTTTGCGGCCTTCACGATGTTGCGGGCAATGATGATCTACTGGATCTGGCTGGTGCCTTCGTAAATGCGCAGCAACCGCGCGTCACGGTACAGTCTTTCGATGGCGTATTCGGCCATGTAGCCGGCGCCGCCATGCACCTGCACCGCGCGGTCTGCAACCCGGCCCGCCATTTCGGTGCAGAAATATTTGGCACAAGAAGCTTCCAGCGCCGCAGCTCCGGTTTCGTCATACTTGCGCGCCGCATCCCGAACCAGCGCGCGGGCAGCGGCCAGCTCGGCCTGACTGTCGGCCAACAGCCCCTGCACCAGCTGATGTTCGCAGATCGGCACGCCGAATTGCTTGCGTTCGATGGAATAGCCCAGCGCCTCGTCCAGCATCCGCTGCGCGGTGCCCACGGCCATGGACGACACGTGGATGCGACCCCGATCCAGCACCTTCATCGCAGTGCGAAAGCCCTTGCCCTCGTTCTGCGGTCCGCCGACGATATACTCGGCCGGGATCACACTACACCTGTTCTGCGTTGGGCTTCACAGCAGCCCATCGGCTTCCCGGTTGATCTGCCTGAAACGTCGTGGCGTGACGTTCGCCGTAAGTAGGAAATCGCGCTGAAAATGAGCTTGGTCAGCATAGCCGCAACAATAGCCGATTTCAGCGAGGCTGGTGTCCGTTTCAGTAAGGAGCAAGGTTGCCGCCTTCATCCGCGCCTGCCGCAGAACGCTCGAATAACTACGCATTTCCGCTTTCAGGTGACGCTGCATCGAGCGTATGGACAAAGCGAGTATTCCGGCTGCATCGGCTACCTTCCAGGATCGGCCAATATCGCTTGCGATGACGGCAGCCAGCCGATCTGACACCCGTCCGCTTGACGCTAAGGACGCGCAGGATGGCGCATGATCGCTGTGCACGGGTAGTGCCGTCCAGGATATCCGAAAATTCGCGGTGTCCGTCCCCTGTGGCACCACGGCGGAGGTCAAGTCGCCGGGCAGGTACACATGGCCACCAATCTCCAGCTTGCACCCTTTCAGGCCAATATCCACAATGAGGCCCAACAAGAGCCCCGCGATCAGGCAATTCTCTCCGTCTGTTGCCTCAGCAGCCATACTGTATCGGGTACAGGTCCAACTATCCGTACCGGTTTCGATCAGGACGCGATGAGTCGCGTGATGATAGCGTTCCAGACGCATGAACTTCTCAGCCAGAACCCGCGGCGTAGCGGAGTTCCTCAGGACGGAGAGCGCAGGCGTTTCATCGGCAAGGTGCAGAAACTGCCCGACCTGCAAAAGCAACCCGGGCCCCTGACGGTCCATGATACGCTGAACAAGCGCCCTCTTCTGCGCGGCATCTGCCGTCGCGCCCATCATCGGATCCGCGACACATGTGCCATCCAGTAGTGCCCGGTCGTGCTCGGCAATAACGCGCCAAAGCAGCGCCACCAGACCGGCGTAGGCGAATTCTTCCATTGTCGGCTGCCTCTCTGCTGTCCGCCCTTGTCAGCATGATAGCACCTCAAGCTCTGATCTATTGAATAATTACGCCAGTCCTTGTCCTGATAGCTGGCGCAATCCTTCAAGACGCGCGGCAGAGACGAACCGATGCTGATGCCGTTCAATCTGAAAGGGCATCCCATGAACAGAAATCCCAATACCGTCGTCATCACCGGTGCCAGCCGCGGGATCGGCGCCGCGCTAGTCAAAGTCTACGTACAAAAGGGTGCGAAGGTCATCGCCGTATCGCGCAGTACATCCGAGACCGCTGCGCCCGATGTTACGCCCGTGGCCGCCGATCTTTCCACTGAGACCGGCATTGAGCGCGTGATGCGCGCCGTCGCGGCTCTCGGGCGACCGGTGGATGTGTTGATCAACAACGCTGGCATCCAGAATGCGCTCGACCTGAGGTGCGACGTGGATCCAGCACGTATCGACACCGAAATGGCCATCAACCTCACCGCGCCTGTCAAGCTGACTTTGGCGCTGATGCCTTTTCTGCGCAGGCCCGGCGCGACGGTCGTCAACGTGACCTCGCTGGTCTCGCTGCACCCCAAGCCCTCGGCGCCCGTCTACTCGGCCAGCAAGGCAGGCCTGGCCTCCTTCACGCGCGCCCTGCGGCATCAGATGGTCGATCAGGGCATCACTGTGATCGAAGCGGTGCCGCCGCTCGTGGAGACGGACATGACCCGGGGGCGTGGAACCGCAAAGCTTTCGCCCGAGGAAATGGCCGCTGCCATCGAGACTGGCGTCGAGAGGGGCGCCTGCCGCATCGCACCGGAGAAATCGAAGTTCGTTCTCCGGCTGAACCGCGCCCTGCCAAGCCTCGTCGCGCGCGTGCTGTCAAAGGAGTGATCCAACCTCGCCTGTGCATCGGGGTCCCTTTTGGCGCGGTCATTCAATAGGCCGGGCCTGGCCTCTCGTAAACTGAAATCACCAACGCCCCCTGCCGAAAGGAAACATCATGCTGAAAGAGATCGCCACGTCCCTTTGCATCGCCTGTGTCGCTCCGCCTGCGCTGGCGGGCACGACAGAGAGCCTCACCCGCCTCGAAATAGACACCTTTATCGACATTCCGGCATCACCCGAGATGATCTGGGACATTCTAGCCGACGTGGATCGCTATCCCGAATTGATGCGGTGGATGCCCCCTCCTCGAACGGCATCGCGATGTGCCATGGTGGTTTTACGACCGCCACCAGAAGAGAAAGGGAGCACCCATGGACGAAGATATCATCATTGGCGTTGATCTGGCAAAGAACGTTTTCCAACTGCACGGCGCGCGCCGGGACGGACAGGTTGTGTTTCGGAAGAAATTGAGCCGACCACAATTTGCCAAGTTTTGCGCTGAACATCCACGCAGCCTTATCGCCATGGAAGCCTGCGCGACAGCCCATTATTGGGCACGCGAACTGATGTCGTTGGGTCATGAGGTGAGGCTCATTCCACCGATCTACGTCAAGCCATTCGTGAAGCGCCACAAGAATGATGCGGCAGATGCGGAGGCCATCACCGAAGCTGCGCTGCGGCCCAACATGTCCTTTGTTGTGCCAAAATCCGCTGAAACCCAGGCCCTGTCTATGATGATGCGCACACGGGACCAGTTGTTGGAGCAACGCACCGCAACCGTGAACGCCTTGCGCGGCCATCTTGCGGAATTCGGGCTGATTGCGCCTGTTGGGTTGAAGAATGTTGAGCGGCTCCGGGAGCTGATCGATGTCCATCCTGATCTTCCGGAACTGGTCGTGACGATGGCCAAGATGCATTTCAACCGCATCGACCAGCTCTCGGAAGAGGTCAATACGCTCACCGGGCGGATCAAGAGCCATTGCGCCGACAGTCCAGAGGCACGACGGTTGCAAACCATGCCCGGCATCGGGCCGATTGCCGCGATGGTGATCGAAGCGTTTGCGCCAGACATGAAGTGCTTTGAAAAAGGGCGGGACTTCGCGGCTTGGCTTGGTTTGGTCCCCAAACAGCATTCGACGGGAGGCAAAACCCGGCTTGGACAGACCAGTAAAATGGGTCAAAAGGACATTCGCCGCGCGCTGATTATCGGCGCGATGAGCTGCATTGCCGCCGCCGCGCGGCGCGGCAAACGCTGCCATCCTTGGCTACAAGACAAGCTGGACCGCAAACCAAAGATGGTTGCCGCTGTGGCACTCGCCAATAGAATGGCCCGCCAGATTTGGGCGATGATCACCAAAGAACAAGGCTACCAGTCAAGTCAGGAGGTGGCCGCATAAGGTTCTGCCCCGCTTGAACCAAGTGGGTAGATCGCAAGGAATGCTCTGAAATGATGGATGTCGATTGAACAGAACCTGATTGGAAAGCCAGATAGGGGTAGGGCGCTTCCAGCCCGTGGAATCGAATTGGACCCAATCAGCGAACTGACCATCATGGCCCGCGGCGCGTAAGAGCCGCAACCCGAGGCCGAATACACGACCGCAATCAGTCGCTGGAAATCAGATTAGGAAATCCTTGCAAAACCGGGGGCATCCATACAGGAACCCCTATCACGTGCGCATCGATGGAGAGATGCGATTGGGGGAAAAGCTGGTCGTGCATGTTGAAAAACCAAACGGGACCGCCGTGACCGTGCGCCCGCACCTGATGGAATACGAACGCGGCAAGAGCCTGGTTTGGGGCGGCGGACCGTGGGGAGTTTTCCGCGGCATTCACCGTTTTGACCTCGAACCGCTCTCGCCAGGCTGCACCCGGCTTCACCATACCGAGGTTTTCGCGGGTCTGTTCATTTCCTTCGCTGAACTGGATGCGATTGAACCCGGCTACCGGCTGATGAACGGCGCCCTGCGGGAGCGGGTCATGGACCTGCTCGGCAATCGTCAGGAGTGCTGATCAACCTCCTGCGCCCCACGCACCGGACCTTGGCCGCCGCACGGTCGCGCTCTACGGTCGGCCGAGATGTTGCCGGATCTCTGGCTCAGGAAGCCGGTTGGGCCGCCATCCTGAGCATATGGCCAAGTCCTACCGAGAACATCGAGAACTGGTCAAAGCGATGAAAGGTCTGGATACACCAGCGGCGCTGAAAATCCTCAGGGCGTATATGGATCGTAAGGAAAGCTCGTGTTGGAATTCGGTTGCCGAACCCGAGACAGTGAAAAAAGGCCAGAGTTTATCAAGGGTGACACCGCAAGAGTGCGGCCTCAGAAAGCGACCGTAGCCCCAAAAAAATGCAAGCAGCCATCTGCGCACGCCTCAGCGATATTCAGTTGTGAGCTGACGACAGTGGTTCACAGTGTACGCCCGGCGTTCATCCGTTGGCTTCGCTGCCATCGTTCCCCACCCTTCGCGCGCGATAGCGATCAACCAGACAGGGCGAGACGTTCTGGAACAGAAGGTGCGGGGGGCTGCGCATCCAAGCGTCGCGAACCACAGTAAACCGATATCAACATCTGCGGATGGCCCCTTTACCGGTCCACCCGCCAGAGGGATTCGGCAGGCGCCAGAACGGCAGAAGCAGCTGAAGTGTGGAAGACCGTAATTTGAGAAGCCGCGCGGGAAATGTTGAACTGTTGTCTTACCCTCAGAGCCTTAGCACTTGATTCTAGTCAATTGTTGTTGGTGCTCGCCTGCCATCAGCTGACAATCACTACACTGACGGCCTTTTCTTGCGCTTGACAGAGTAAATCCAGTTTGCCTAAGTCCGGCCATTCTGGTCCGGCTGGGAATACCATCCGGGTAAAAGGGAACATGGTAAGGCGTCGGTACAAGACGTCAAAACCATGACTGCCCCCGCAACTGTGAGCGGAGAGCAATGCTGCGATATGCCACTGCCTCAAGAGGAGGTGGGAAGGCGCGGCAAAGCTGCGACCCGCGAGTCAGGAGACCTGCCAGAAGGATCACCCAGTCCGGGTGCGGGGCGCGCCGGGGACAACGGACTTCCGTAGTGGTGGCAATTGAACTGTCTGTGGAAGCACTGCCTTCCAAGGACCGATGATTTGTACATGTTGCCCGCTTATGGGCAGCCACTTTTCCTGCACCGAATGTGCAGGCTGGGAGAACTGAAACGATGCGCAAGGTAAGCTTGTCCCTGGCCGCCACCCTGATGGCCATCCCCCCGGCACTGGCAACCGCCCAGGAGGCGGAGATCATCGATCTGGGCGAACTCATCGTCTCCGGTGGTTTTACCCCTGTCGAGGCGCAGAAATACGGTCGCTCGGTTTCGGTCGTGACCAGCGAAGAGATCGAACAGCGCGGCATCACCACGGTTCAGGATGCACTGCGGTCGGTTCCCGGCCTGATGGTCACCGGTGCAGGTGACAGCTTTACCCAGGTCCGCATCCGTGGCGCCGAAGCCAACCACACGCTGATCCTGATCGACGGCATCGAGGCCTCGGGCGGCGACAGCGACTATATCTTGTCTGGCCTTGATACCGCCAATATCGAGCGGATCGAGGTGCTGCGCGGCCCGCAATCGGTGTTTTATGGCTCCAACGCCTCGGCGGGTGTGATCAACATCATCACCAAGAGTGGCGGCATCGGCACCGAATACGGTGGCAGCGCCGAAGTCGGCTCGGACGGCTACCGGGCCTCGACGCGGGTCTCCTCCCGGACCGAGCGCGGCGGCATCTCGCTCAACCTCGCGCATGATAGTGACGACGGCTACGACTTCTCGGGTAGCGGCGGCGAAAAGGATGGCATCCGCCGCAACACCGCGCAGCTGAAGGGTGACTATCTTGTCACCGAGCGGCTGAAGCTGGGCTTCAACCTGCGGTCCTCGGAGGAGCGTTTCGACAGCGACAGCACCTCCTTCACCGCGGCCGATGCGGCCAGCTATGTGGTGGATGATCCCACCCAGTTCAGCGACCGCGATGAACAGCTGGCGCAGGTCTATGCCGAGCTCGACACGCTGGGCGGACGCCTGAAACATCGCCTGTCTTACGAGCGTACGGATTTTGACCAATCCTACAACGGTGGCGCCCTGACCGAGACAAAGACGGAAGCGGCGAAATACCTGCTGAGCTTTGGCCTTGATGGCCAGACGGTAGATCTGACAGATCACCTGCTGAACGCCATTCTGGAATGGGAAGAGGATTCCAGCCGTTCCAACCCGGCCTTTGCGCGCAAGACCAATTCGATCGCGCTGGAATACCGTGGCAGCTTTGCCAATGGTCTGGATCTGCAACTGGGCGTGCGCCGCGACAACAACAATGCCTTCGAAGATGCCACCAGCTGGAACGCCAGTGCGTCCTATACCTTTGCGGGCAGCGGTGTGCGCCTGCATGGCTCGGCCGGCACCGGTATCGTGAACCCGACCTATTTTGAGCTCTTTGCCAACAGCACCTTTGGTGCCACCACCTATCTGGGCAATCAGAACCTGCAGCCCGAAGAAAACCGCAGCTTTGATCTGGGGGTCGAGGTGCCGTTCCTGCAGGGGCGCGGGCTGGTTGATGTGACCTATTTCGACGAGACGCTGACGGGTGAGATCGAAGCCTATATGGTGAATGCGACCACCTTCTCCTTCCGCAATCAGGCCGGAGACAGCGAGCGCAAAGGTATCGAACTGGCGGCCAGCCTTGAGGCCACGGAAAACCTCGATCTCCGTCTGTCCTACACCTATCTGGATGCCACCAACCCCAATGGTACGGTCGAGGTGCGCCGCCCCGAACACGAACTGCTGCTGAGCGCAACGCTCGACACTTTCAATGGTCGCGGCTCCATCACTGCGGATGTCCGCCATGTGGCAGGCAACTGGGACAGCCAGTTCTTTGGCACCTATGCCACGGCCGAGCTGCCGGATTACACCACCGTCGATGTCTCGGCCCAGTATGAGCTGAACCCGAATGTGGTCCTGACCGGACGTGTCACCAATCTGTTTGACGAGGAATACTCGGACGTCTGGGGCTACGCGAAACGCGGCCGCGCCGCCTATATCGGCGTCCGGGCCTCCTTCTGATCGATGCGCTGGCTGCCCGGCATAGCCCTGGCCCTTTTCTGGGCCGCCACCGGAGCCTTTGCCGGGCCGTCGCGCGTTGTTACGATGAATCTCTGCGTGGATCAGATGGCGATGATGCTGGCCGCGCCTGGACAGCTGATCTCGATTTCCTTCGTCGCCCGGGATCCGCGGGCCTCGGCCATGGCCGAAGAGGCGCAGGCCTATCCGGTCAATCACGGGCTGGCGGAAGAAATCTACCTGCTGAAGCCGGATCTGGTGATCGCTGGCGCATCTTCGGCGCCTGCAACGATGGATATGCTGCGCCGCCTTGGCGTGCCGCTGGCGGAATTCGGGCCAGCCTTTTCGCTGGAGGATGTCCGAACCCGCATCGTTGAGGTAGGTGAGGCGCTGGGCCGTCAGGAGGCCGCGCGCCGGTTGCTGGCGGATTTTGACCAGCAGTTGGAGGTTCTGCGGGCGGATGCCCCGGACAATCGCCCGCGCGCCGCGCTTTATGCGGCCAACGGATATACTGCAGGCCGCCAGACGCTGGCCGGGCAAATCCTGGAGGCGGCAGGTTTTCGCAATATCGCCGATGAACTGGGCTATGCCCATTCCGGCCAGCTGCCGCTGGAGCTGCTGGTGCTGTCAGAGCCGGATCTGCTGGTCGGCACAACCGCCTATCCGCGCAATTCCCGCAGCGAGGAAATCCTGAAACATCCGCTGGTGCGCATGCTGGCCGGACGCAGCGGCGCCGGGGAAATCCGCAATGCCGACTGGATCTGCCCGACACCGCATGTGTTGCGCGCGGTAGAGACACTGGCGGCAGAGCGCCGCGCCTTCATGGAACGTGAGGCCCGCCAATGACCCGGCTCATGGTGTGCCTCTCGGCGGCGGTGCTGGCACTGTTCCTGATCTCCCTAACGGTGGGGCCTGCAGATGTCGGTGTGGGCGAGAGCCTGGCGGCCCTGTTTGACGATGGCTATGGACCTCTCAGTCTGGTGATGCGTGAAATCCGGCTGCCGCGGGCAATCCTTGCCGCCGTGATCGGCGCCGGGCTGGGGCTGGCGGGCGCGGCGATGCAAGGCTACCTGCGCAACCCGCTGGCCGAGCCGGGGCTGATCGGTGTGTCCTCCTCGGCGGCGCTGGGGGCGGTATTGGCAATCAACACCGGCCTCGCTGCCACCGCCACGCTGGGCCTGCCGCTGTCGGCGCTCGCTGGCGCTCTGGGCGGTGTGTTTCTGGTGATGGCGCTGGCCGGGCAGCATGGGGGATCACTGACGCTGATCCTCGCGGGTATCGCCATTTCGGCAATGGCAGGGGCGCTGACCTCGCTGGTTCTGAACCTCTCGCCCAATCCCTTTGCTGCTAATGAGATCGTCTTCTGGATGATGGGGTCGCTATCGGACCGCTCGATGCAGCATGTCTGGTTGGCGCTGCCCTTTGTTCTGGCCGGGATGGTGATCCTGCTGCCGCTGGGGCGCGGGCTGGATGCGCTGACTCTGGGCGAGGATGCTGCCCAGACCATGGGCGTGAACCTGAGGCAGCTGCGTTGGCTTCTGGTCGTCGGCACTGCAAGCATTGCCGGTGGCACCACAGCGGTTGCGGGCGCCATCGGCTTTGTCGGGCTTGTGGTGCCGCATATTCTGCGTCCGTTCGTCGACGGGCAGCCCTCGCGGCTGCTTTGGGCCTCGGCCCTTGGCGGCGCCATCATGTTGCAACTGGCGGATATTGCCGTGCGGCTGATCTTGCCCACCCGCGATCTCAAGCTGGGCGTGGTCACCGCGCTGGTTGGCGCACCCCTGTTCCTACACTTGATCTACAAGACGCGAAAGGGGCTGGCATGAGCGTGCTTTCGGCCCAGAACCTTTCTGTGACCCTGCGCGACCGTCCGGTGCTGCGCGATGTGTCCTTTGAGATCGACAAGGGTGAGTTCGTCGGCCTGCTGGGTCCGAATGGCGCTGGGAAAACCAGCCTGATGCGGGCCGCGCTGGGGCTGATCCCGGCGGCGGGCAGCAGTTCGCTGGCCACAATGAACGCCTCTGAAAGAGCCCACACAGTGGCCTGGATGCCGCAATCGCGCGAGATCGCCTGGCCGATCCCGGTGGAGCGACTGGTGGCGCTGGGCCGTCTGCCGCATTTGCCGCAGGGGCGGCGACTGCCAGCCGCCGATCAGGCCCTAGTGGATCAGGCAATCTCTCGCATGGGACTGGACTCGTTCCGCAAGCGGGCCGCCTCGCGCCTGTCGGGCGGCGAGCAGGCCCGCGCATTGATCGCCCGGGCGCTGGCCCAGGATACGCCGCTTTTGATGGCGGATGAGCCCTCCGCCGGGCTGGATCCCTCGCATCAGATCTCCACCATGGAGGTCTTTGCCAGCCTCGCCGCCGAAGGGCGCGCGGCGCTGGTGTCCCTGCACGATCTGGGACTGGCTGCCCGTCACTGTACGCGGCTGATCCTGCTGGCTGAGGGCGGTATCATGGCCGATGGCCCTCCCGCCGAGGTGCTGACGCCCGATCTGATGGCGCGCGCCTTTGGCATCTCGGTCTGGCACGAGACCACAGCGCAGGGCCCGATATTTCAGCCGCTGGAGGTGCTGTGATGGGCGCGGTCACCCTGCAACGCCCATGGATCGAGTTTGATCTCGGCGCGGAGATGCAGGTGCTGAGCTGGGCGGTGAACCGGCCCGGATTTGTCACCGCTCGCCGCATCCTGTGGCGCGAGGTCAGGAACAGCGACCTGCCGCGCGATCTGGATGTCACCGAATGGTTCGCGGACGAATTGGAACAGCGCGGCGGCAGCGACGCGGTCGCTTTCCTGACCTCGCGTGATGTGCGGCACTATTGCGAATCCTTGGCCACGGTCGAGGGGATCTCGGCCCATGCGGTGGCCACCGTCGGCTTGTCAAACGGGGAACGGATCGGCAGCCGGGTGGATTACTCCCGCCGCGACTGGGGCACCATCAATGTCGCCCTGCGCCTTTCCGAAGGGCTGACGCAGGCCGGGCTGATTGAGGCGCTGAGCATCGTGGTTCAGGCCCGCACCGCAGCCGTGATGGAAGCAGGGTTTGAGCTGCCGGGCGGCGGTGGAACCGCAACGGGCACCGGCACCGACTGCGTCGCGGTTGCTGCACCTGCCGGGGCAAATCCCTATGCCGGGCTGCACACCGCCACCGGCGAAGCCATCGGAAAAGCCGTCTACAAGGCCGTCCACACTGGCGCGCTGGAGTGGAAGGTATCCAACGCCCGGAGGGCGGTCGATGCCTGAGCGAGTGCAGGTGCAGGCAGCGGCGTTGACGCGGGCGGGCCGCGCCTGCACCATCTGGCCGGGTCACGACCGTCCGGCAGACTTCCATTCGGCGCGTTTTGACCGCGGCGCTGAGCAAACCACCCCGGGACTTCCGGGCCACTGACGGAGGCTGCTATGTCCTTTGCCCCTCTTTTCGATTTCATGGCCCGCGGCGGTCCCGCCCTCTGGGTCATTGGCGCGCTGTCGGTTCTGACCCTCGCCCTGTTTCTGTGGCGCCTGATCGGGTTGGCACAGGTCGGGATCTGGCGCAGGCCGCAATCCGAAATATGGTTGGATCAATGGCGGGCCGGAGGGGCGGTGCCTATTGCACCCGGGCGCACGCCGCTGGACCGGGTCACCCGGTCTGCAATGGTGGCTCTGCTGACGCCCGAGTTCAGTCCCGAAACCGCGGAAAAGGAAACCACCCGCATCGCCAAGGCCGAGCTGGCCGCTTTGCGTCATGGTCTGCGCCCGCTGGAACTGATCGCGGCGATTGCGCCGCTGGTCGGCCTCTTGGGGACCGTGCTGGGCATGATCGGCGCCTTTCAGGCCCTGCAGGAAAGCGGCAGCGGCGCGGATCCTTCCGTGCTCGCTGGCGGCATCTGGGAGGCGCTGCTGACCACGGCTGCGGGCATGGCCGTGGCGATCCCGGCCTCGGCGCTGGCCTCCTGGATCGAAGGACTGGCCGAGCGTGAACAGGCCCGGATGGAGGATGCCGCCACCCGCGTCTTCACCGCAGCCGCTGCCCGACCGGCACAACGTCAGGCCGCGCAATGACACTGGCCTTCGGAGCACCGCGCCGGAAAAAGCGCATCAGCCTCGCGCCGATGATCGACGTGGTGTTCCTGCTGTTAGTGTTCTTCATGCTGGCCTCGCAATTCGGCCGCGACCGGGTGGTTCCGCTCACTATGGGCGGGGCAGGAGCCGCCTATCAGGGGCCGCCCCGGCTAGTGCTGGTCACAGCGGACGGGCTGCATCTGAACGGAGTTCCGGTCGCAGCTGATGCCTTGGCGGCGCGGCTGATCCCGCTGACGCAGGAGATGTCGGACGCCATCATACTGCAACCGGACAAAACAGCGTCGCTCCAGCAGATGATGGATGCTGCGGTGCTTCTGACCGATGCAGGCTTTACCGGCCTTGTGGTCATGGAGTGAGCGGCATGGATTTCTCCACACCGAAAAAGCGCGAGACAGGTGAGCCGATCCTGCCGATGATCAACGTGGTCTTCCTGCTGCTGATCTTTTTCCTCCTGTCCTCGCAAATCGCCCCGCGCGCGCCCTTTGCGGTGGTGCCACCGAAACTCGAAAGCGGGGAACCCTCGGCGCCCGAGGCCGTGCTGTTCATGGCCGCCGATGGCCGTCTGCATTTTGCGGGCGCGCAGGATGAGGGCGCCATCGCTGCGGTGACGGCGCAGGCCGGGCAGATCGGGGTGCTGACCCTGCGGGCGGATGCCGAGGTTCCGGCGCATGAAGTCGCGGCGCTGATCGCCCGGCTCAGGGCGGCGGGCATCGCATCGGTGACATTGACCGGAACCGGATCATGAGCCGTATCGCGCTCTTTCCGGCATGCGTTGCCTCGGCGGCGCTTTTGCACGCGCTGCCCTTTGTGGCGCTTCCGGATGGCGGCACAGAGGCAGAGGGCAGCGGCGGCACCGGTCAGATCACGCTGGTGGCGGCATCGGCTGAGCTGGCCCAGCAGGTGTCCAAATGGCGGCGCCCGCAGGAGATCACCACTCAGATGTCTGCCGTAGTGCAGCCCGCTCCGATCGCCAATCCGCAGCCCGTCCCGTCTGCCAGCCCGTCCTCTGTGCCGGACCTTCCAACCTCCGCTCTGGCCGTGCTGGCCCCGGCGGCACAGGCAGAGGCCGCACCCGAAAAACCCGCATCCCCACCGCCGCCGCCTGCTCCCCCACCGCCTGCGCCTCCGCCAGTTGCTCCGGCACCGCCTGCGCCAGCCCCGCCGCCCGAACAGGCGCCAGCAGCTGAGGCTCCGGCAGAGGCAAAACCGGCAGCGGCCTCGGTGGCCGTGAACCAGCAGGCAGCAGGCAGCGGCCAGCGCAGCGCCCGTGGTGACAATGGGGGCGACGAAGCCAGCACCGGAAACGCTGCCCGGGATGCCAAGCTGAAACGCCGCTGGGGCGCGGCCATCCTGTCCCGGATTGAACGCCAGATGCGGCGCCCGCGTGGCGACGATCAGGGCAAAGCCCGGGTGCGCCTGAAAGTTTCGACCCAAGGACGGCTGATCGGGGCCTCTGTCGTGCGCAGTTCCGGCAGCAAGACTCTGGACCAGATCGCACTGCAGGCCGCGCAGAAAACAAGGTATCCACGCGCCCCAAAAGCCCTTGTTCAAGGACATTATACGTTCGAATTTACGCCCCGTTTCACAAAGTGAGCTACTCCCCGAAATTCGGACACTGACACAAGCTACGATTTTCAGTCTGCTGATCTTCGACGAAAAGGAGATCAGAGATGTCGAAACGCCAGCAGCACGCGCCTGAGTTCAAGGCGAAGGTCGCACTGGAAGCCCTGGGGCGGGAAGTGAGGCGCGGCATGATCGAGCCTGACCACCCGGAACTGTCCATCGGGCGACAGTGCAAGCTGCTGTCGATCGCGCGCTCGTTTTTCTATTTCACGCCGAAGGGCGAGACCGAGCAAAATCTCGACCTGATGCGTCAGATCGACGAGCAGTTTTTGGAGAGGCCGTTTTTCGGTGTCCGCCAGCCTCTCGGGACATTGCGGCGCAATGCCCTGTCGGCCAGTGGATGACCTGGCGCCTGCGCAATGGCGGTCACTTGGTGAGCGAGATTCGTATCCGGCGGCTGATGCGCCTGATGGGGCTCATGCCGATTTACCAGAAACCCATCACGAGCAGGCCGGCGAAGGGCCACCAGACATATCCATACCTGCTCAGGGCTCTGCGCGTGGAACGTTCGAACCAGGTCTGGTGCTCGGATATCACCTACCTGCCCATGCGGCGCGGGTTCCTCTACCTCGTGGCGTTAATGGACTGGCACACCCGCAAGGTTCTGTCCTGGCGGATCTCGATGGATGGGAAAGGTCGGTTCCTCGACAATATCTTCATCGAGCGGCTATGGCGAACCCTGAAATACGAATGCGTCTACCTGCATGCCTGGGAGACCGGATCGGAGACGAAAGCGGCCATCCGGAAATGGATGACCTTCTATAACCACCAGCGCCCTCATTCAGCCCTGGGCGGTCAGCCTCCGGCGCTGGTCTATTGGCAAAGAGATGATATCAACCAACCCGATCAGCAGGTGCAACGAGTAGCTTAAATTACGCCTGATTTTGTCCAAAGATTGAGGCCATGGCCCGCATGGAGCGCGAGCTGGCCCGGCTGCAGGAAGGGATCACTTCGATCCAAGACTCCTACGGCCAGGACCACCTGCAGCTGACCGTCATCAAGGGGTATCTGGCAAAGCTGCTCGGGAACGCCAGGATCGTCCGGTATCTGATGCAGCATCGGCCGGAGTTTCTGACAGAATTTCAAGCGATCACCGAGATGACCTCCGCTCCACCAACCGAGTTGGAATAGCCAAAGCTGCCAGAGCTGATGGGGACCCGGACCCGACAAGCGCGGGGACCGCAGGAGACGCCGGACAGTGGGCCGGATCGAGCGCGGCGGTGGGGATGGCGGCGAACCCGCTCGGAGCCCACCAGGTCGGCTGAGGTTTCGCCGACCGCGCGACCACGCATGTGGTTGCGACATTTGCAGGCGTGCCGAGGGTTTGCGATACCTCGACCGGGCACTGTCAGAAGACGACTTCATCGCAGAAGGCGTCACCCACGTACTAGACGCAGCCCGGCAAGGTGCCAGCCTACTGCCTAAAGTCGTGAACGATGGGCTGCAGGGCATGTCTGCAGCCGCTATCCAAGCACGGATCCTGAACGACGTGTTCGGCTGGCAGAACGGCGACGTACCGTTATTTCGTGTCTTGAAGACATCACCAGGGGAAATGGGCCTTGGTCTCCGCCGAGGGGACAAGGTCCACTATTATGGCGTGGTGAACGTCGGCGACGTGAAGGGCCTGAAAAATGGGCTGGAAGCCGCGTCGCTTGAAATCGAAGACGACGCTTTCACTCCGTCGCTGTTCGCGGACTTGGAACTTGCCAACTCTAGCGTGAACCTCTTGATCGGTTCGCGGCGCTTCGCAGAGGGCTGGGACAACTATCGTGCCTCGAGCTTGACCCTTCTTCGTCTTGGTCAGAACGAAGGTTCACTCATCATCCAGATGTTCGGGCGTGTCGTCAGATTTGCTGGCACGAATGGCAACGGTAAGCGCCTGCGCGATGTCAAAGGTGACTTGGCTGCACTGCAGACGGCCTTCGTGTTTGGCTTGAAGTCCCGGTATCTGCAGACCTTCCTTGCGGGGCTGTTTGAGAACGGAATCGGCGAAAAAACTCGGACTGACTGCGACGTCCGAGACTGGCTTCCAGAAACACCTGCTCTGCTTTCCATCAGGGCCGTTAGCCCGAAACAAGACACATTCCTCGTCGATTTACGCGATGCTGAATGGCTACGTTCAGTGAACAAGGTCGTTGTGTCATACGCAGCCGGAGTCGCCACCGCACGCATCGGGCGAGATGGTTTGGACGAAAATGCCGCCCGCGTGGGCGGGGATGTCACTGCGGCGTTCAAGCAGATCGTTCACCTCCTCGACATGGACTCGATCTATTCAGACCTCGTCCAATGGAAAGCTATTGGAAAGCGGTGGAACATCCAGTTTGACCGGGCTTCGGCTAGCACTGCCCTTCAATTAGGTCCGTATGAAATTTGGGCACTGCCGGGTTTCTGCAGCATTCAAAGCGGGCAAGATATACAGCGCCTTCAAATCGCGGCTAGTACAGTAGCGAGGAAATTATTCGAAAGCGCCTATCGCAAGACCGAAGCCAAGCACAGCAGTTACGAGATCATTGGCGCTTCAGACAGCGGCATTCCAAGCCAGTATTTCAAGGAAATTAATAATGCCTGAAAAATCCCAACCGAATTTGTTCGGTGAACGTGTGCTGTGCCCTGACGTGCAGAATCTGCCTTTAATTGTCAGTGCAACCAGCAATCACTGCGAGGTTCTCGCACCGGGAAGTGTGTACCAACCTCTTCTTCTGGACCAGCAGGGTTCGGGCGTCGTTTCTGGCCCCGGAGCTTTAAAGCGTTTCCAGTTTATGTAGAAGCATACCCGGCCTCGCAAAAGTAGTTCCAGCATTCCTGAGGTGTGTAGAGATCACAGATTTCGTTGAGGGCTTCGAACAGTCCAGTGAATGACCGCGCTC
>NZ_JBDOQR010000076.1:0-19261 GCF_039839315.1 Phaeobacter sp. CAU 1743
CCCTCACGGGCATGCTGGCTGCGGGTGAGTTCGGTCCAGGCCATCGTGGTCTCCGTTCAGTGTCGTACCCGAACAGAAACACAACCTCCTGAACTCACTCAATTAGTTTCAAATCGGGCTCTCAAAGCTCTGGCACGGCACGATTGACGACAATGCCCGAAAATATGCCGAAGCGTTGAAGCGCCCCGAGCGTGAACCGCAGCCCTTTCGCCCGGGGAACACCGTGTAAGATCGGAGCCATTCTCTTGGCTTGAGCCGTACCGAGGTTGGCCGCCTCAAACCCCCTTTCCCAAAGGTGGCACCCTGTGCAGCGCGCGAAAGCCGTTGAAGGCTCTGTGGGGACGTCTACTGTCGCCAACATGATTAACCGGGATCACATGCGCGCTTTCTTGCGGCGCACCGCGGCGCTTGTCGCCTTTGTCGCACTGCTCTGGGCGGTTCACCTCCTCAATTGGATTATCGGTTACGGCTTGAACCCGGCCTTCGGCCTGATCCCCCGGCACGTAAGCGGATTGGATGGTGTCATCACCATGCCCCTCCTGCATGGAAGCTTCGCGCACCTTATGGCCAATACGCCGCCGCTATTGGTGATGGGTGGGCTGCTGGTGGCAACGACCACGCGAGCCTTGCTGCCGGTGAACGCCGTGGTGATCAGCCTCGGCGGCGGTCTTGTCTGGCTGTTCGGAAGCTCGGCCATCCATATCGGCGCGTCAGGGCTCGTCTTCGGCTGGTTTGGCTTCCTCGTCGCGCGCGGCCTCGTGGATCGCTCACTGATCACGCTGGGCGCGGCACTGGTGGTCGGTTTGCTCTATGGCTCCATTCTCTGGGGCGTTCTTCCGGGTCAGCCTGGCGTCTCGTGGGAGGCTCATCTGTTCGGCGCTTTGGCCGGCGCGGCCGCTGCATTTCTTGTCCGAACGCATGTCCATGCGCCGCGTCTGGGCGACGTCGATCTGGACTGAAGCCGTACGCTAGGCATTAAGCGGCCACTAATGAACTACCGGCGCGCTACGGTGAGGCTCCGGCGAAACGGTCGTTCATACTCCCAACGATGACGTGGACGCGGCATTGCCCAAGAAGGATGCCTCGTGTAGGCAAGAGCCTTACGGAAAGAAAAATGCGTAATCGGGTGACAATCTCTTGAATCCGTCATAAAAGTACGAAATCGGTCGAGGACCGGACTGGAGAAATTTGTGCGCAGCGAACTGATCGTCGAACTTGTAAAGGCCGGAGTTTCCGGTAACCAGGATGCCGTCCGGGTTACCGCCGAAGCCATTGCGGCTGAGGAGCGCGCGAAGAAACACACTGGCGTCGCTGATCGTATTGCCAAAGCGGTTTCTGCTGCGCCTGTCTCCAACATTCCTGGACGCCCGGCCAACGGCAGCCCAAGAGTTCGAGATGGCTCGGGCGGAATTGATCGCCGCCATCCAGAGCGAGCGTTGTCTCAGCTCTATCTGACCCAAGCAAACCGAAATGCGTGCCTTGAACTGATCGAAGAGCAGGCGCGCGCTGATGTACTAAGGGCACATGGATTTGAACCCCGGCATCGGCTGCTGCTTGTTGGTCCGCCCGGCAACGGCAAAACGTCGTTGGCGGAGGCCATAGCTTCTGAGCTTGCCTTGCCGTTGTTCGTCGTTCGATATGACGCGGTCATCACCAGCTACCTCGGTGAAACCGCTCAAAGACTCCGGAGGCTTTTCGACTATGTCCGAACCGAACCCTGCGTACTATTCTTTGACGAGTTTGACGCGATCGGCAAAGAACGAGGCGACTTGCACGAAACCGGTGAAATAAAGAGATTGGTCACTTCGCTGTTGCTGCAGCTTGACGATCTCCCATCCTACTGCGTTCTGGTTGGAGCCACCAACCATCCCGAGCTACTGGATCGCGCGACTTGGCGCAGGTTCGAAATCCGTCTGACGCTTGATCGCCCAGATGATGAGCACATGACGACCTATTTTGCTGAGCGGCTTCGGGAATTCGATGGTCCGGCCGGATATACGCCGAAGCGTCTCAGAGAGGCGGTAGCGCCGCTCAGCTTTTCGGAAGCCGAGACCTTTTTCCATGATTTACATCGTCGCTGGGCTCTTGCGCAGGGACGCATAACATTGAGAACATTGATCAACGATCGAATACGTGCCTGGCACAACCATTCCGGCCGAGCACCAGAAAGTGATTCCCATGACCGAGCGACCGATCCTCCCCCTTCCGATTAGAGAGCGGCCGACACAGCGTATCAAAGGTTCTCCACCCAAAATGCCCCGTCCGCGGGGTGCCGCAGGTGGCCACACGGTTCAGGCTGAGCGCTTTGAACGAGAATTCTCACGCCTAGATCAAGCTTTTCAAGGCGAAGATGCCGCCGTCTCGCTTCGGGCGGATCCTGCCGGAATAGCGCCCGAGCGCGCGATGGTGTTTGTCTCTGCCGTTCCAATCGCAAATCTTATTCGGGTTGCGCGCGATGCAGGTATCGAAGTGCTTACGGAGGTCGACCTCGAAGACGATTACGCACTCCCTGGCGGGATGCCAATCGATGGAATCGAGTTCGCAAATCCAACTCTATATGCAACGATGCCCACTGAAGGCTCATTGCAGACCTTACGTCGGCTTTGGCGAACTTACAGGCGAGGTGAAGATCTTCCGGACGGTCAAACTCCCTGGCGTAATCTCTTCGACCTTTTGGCTGAACTCCGTCCTTGGGGACCAGCAGATCGTTTGACACTTGAGGCACGAGAGATCATTCGTGATCGCTTGCCCTTCGACGACGAAGTTGCCGTGAACCTCGAGCTCGAGATTTGGCCAACGCGCAGTGATGAGCGCCGAAATCAGTGGCGACGAGAGGCTCAAGCGCGGGTTGAAGCTTTCGGGGGCAACATAATTGCACGTAGCATAATCTCCGAAATCGATTTTGTTTACGACGCTCTACTGGCATCGATGCCCGCTGGTGCGGTCCGAGAGATGCTGGACAATCCAGCGGCGCCGGAAGGGCTGGCGACGTTGGACGGCCTGCAATTTATTTTACCTCAAACCATAGCCCAAACGATACCGGTTGAAGACGAAGCGGGGGACGCTGGGCCGGGGGATGAACCTGCAAGTCGGCGTGACGCTCAATTTGACCCCGAACTCCCAGCTCGCGCACTGCTGCTGGATGGCACTCCCATTGCGGCACATCCTGATCTGAACGATGGCGTATACATCGAGGATGTACACGATCTTGTGCGCCTGTCTCAGGTTCGGCAGCGTCGTCATGCTACCTCAATGTCATCGTTGATTCTTCGAGGCGATTTGAACGCTGATGGTGTACCAGTTTCCGACAGCAGACTTATTTCGATTCCCGTGCTTGTTGACAATGACAATACTGCGGTTTCTCCCGAAAGTCGCCTATTCGTCGACGTGATCCATACAGCGCTTGTTGCGGCGTTAGAGGGCCAAAACCCAATTGCTCCCGATGCTTTCGTCGTGAATCTCTCCATCGGCGTGATGAATGGGCATTTCACTGGCCGCTTGAGCGCCTTGGCCCGGTTGCTTGACTGGTGGGCATATCGAGCCGGCGTTCTTTTTGTCGTATCGGCTGGAAATGTTGGCGATGCTTTAACAGTCTCCGGGATCAACGCCACCGCATTTGAGGATGCGGCCATCGAGGCTCGTCAAGCGATGGTGGATGAAGCACGGCGAGCGCAACGGCATAGGCGAACTCTGCTATCTCCAGCAGAAGCCATGAACGTGCTTACGGTTGGTGCCGCTTCGACAAGCAGCGCCGCCAAGGGTTCTGGCATTCTGCCAGCTGGCGTACTTGCTGTTCATGACGCAGCATCGGTGGTTCCAGCGGTTTCGTCGGCGGCTGGTCCTGGAGCATATCGCGCCATCAAACCCGATGTAATAGCAGTCGGCGGCCGTCATGACGTCCGCGCTTCTTCCATAAGCGGAAATCTAAACCTTCGGGTAGCAAATGCCCTTCCTGCGTCCGGTCTCCTAGTCGCTGCGCCACCGCATTCGTCCGCAGTATCTGGCCGACGAGCATGGGCATGTGGCACAAGTTGTGCAGCTGCGCTCACTACCAGATCCATCTTGCAAGCAGCCGCTGCATTGACAGGGCCAGACGGCGCCTATGAAGGACAAGAACTCCCTCGGCGCGACATGGCGCTTCTGACGCGAACCCTGACCGTCCACGGGGCTCGTTGGCCAGAAAGTGCAGCAGACCTTCGCAGCTCCCAAATGGCGTCAGGCAAGAATCATGAACATGCCGGTGCTGAGGTCCTGTCTGGATACGGTTATGGCCTTGTGAACGAGGACCTTATGAGCGAAGGGCCGCCGAAGGGAGCGACGTTGGTCGGCCTCGGCACAGTCCGCAAAGATGGTGCACGAGTCTTTGAAATGCCGTTGCCACAGTCATTGTCAAATGACCGGGTGCATAGATCGCTCCTCGTCACACTTGCTTGGTTTTCTCCGATAGATGTCGCGCGCGCAAGGTACAGGCTCGCACGCCTTGAGGCCGTTGCTGCTGATGAAGGGGACGAACCAGATAACGAATGGCGACTTAAGATGAAGGGTGACGTTCCGACGTCAAATGCTATTGCCAAAGGAACCGTTTGGTCCCGTCGGCTATCCCACGCGCGCGTCTTGACCCCCACATTTGGCGGAGATGCGATCATACCAATCCGAGTACAATGCAGCGACTCTTCGGGTGGCGGCCTGAGCCCAGACGAAGACATCCGCTTCGCGATAGCTGTTACGCTGCAACTCGCGATTGATACCCGTTACGACATCCACACAGAAATCGAGAACCGCTTGAGGATACGGCAAACCCAGTAGCTGTAGAGATATTTGGCGCAGCAAGATTGAAAAGATCACGGCACTCACGTTTCTTAAGATGAACATCGGATATGACAAAGTGCTGCGACGGAAAAACCGCAGGTCCGATTCCCGCCCACCGCATCGAATGCTTAGACGAGTAATCCCTATCGTCGGCAACGGCGTGTCCAGCACATCAATTTTGGTCTGAGCCTTGCGGCCTCCCCAGCTCGGCTTCGCGTGTCGCAGGGGAGAACGGCCCTTCGGTCCGTCGCGCATTCGGCCATGCGGCCTCACCGCGGCGTCGCACCCGGCATCCCGATTTGCCCGCCTCGCGAGCACGTCCCTCCCCGGCCGCTCCGCCGGATTGCGCTTTGGTCTGTTTTGGCCCGAGGCCAAAACGATCCCGCCACTCCATCCGTCTCCCGCGTCCGGTCGGGCCGTTTGCCTGCTCGGGTCGGGCAAACCTACCGTCAAAACACACACACATGAGTGCGGAAGCATATCCTCCGGATGGCCCCCAAATCAGCCCGCGTCAAGGATCGCAAAACTTTTCGGCGAGGGCGGCGCCAGTGGTGCGGGGCAGTCCCGTGCGTGAGGACGCGCATGTGTCGGGTGCTGCGCGCGGAAAACTTTTGCGCCCGGCAAGCCGGCGGCTGCGCCGTCCCTGACCCGGGCAGATTTGGAAACCAGGCATTCGGCCATGCCCCCACACTCACGTGGTGGCCTTGGAACCGAACACTGGAGACCAGACATGGCTTACGACACCGCAAACACCTACGAGACCATCGAACTTTTCGGACTGACCGAGAGGGACGCGCAGCTGCCGATCCCCGAGGATCACATCCTGACAGACCACATCATCCGCGAAAGCTTCGAGGCTTTGCTCGGGCAGCTGCGGGGGACTGGGCTTGAAGCAGAGATCGAACCGCTGGCCCATGGGCTCGCGACGATCCTCCAGCGCCGCAAGGTGGCGCTCGGCAAGGAGGTCGACCGCACCGCCGACAAGATCGGCGCGCTGGCAAAATCCCACGACGGATCGGAGATCGCCGAGACCGCGCTCGAAGAGGCGCAGGCGCGCTTTGTGCAGCTGCGCGAGATTGTCGGCGCCATCGAGGTGATGAGCGAGGCTGCGGCGGAATGCTACGAGATCGAAACGGGCCACGCCTTCATCCCGGCAGCCGGGTCGCGCGCAAGCGTCCGGGCGCAGGAGACCGGGGCGGTCTTCGAGGCACGGCAGCTCCTGGAGCAGCACGACCGTGAAACCGCCGAGAAGTCGAAAGTCGAGGGGGTGCCCCTGATCGTCTCAGGCGCCACCGACTGGACCGATGTCGATGTGATCTTCAACACGCTCGACAAGGTTCGCGAACGGATCAAACAGAACCGCAACCAGGAGATCTTCCTCTGCCATAAGGGTGGCAAGCACGGGGCAGAGATGATTGCGGCTCGGTGGGCCCGGGCACGCGGGGTCGCACAAGCGCGCTTCGATCCGCGCTGGTCCGCGCATGGGCGGGCGGCACCGTTCAAGTGCAACGACGAAATGCTGGACGACAAGTTCGCGGCGACGGGGGTTGTACTCTTCGGCGGTAACGGGGTCGCGTTGAACCTCGGGCAGAAGGCGGAAGCGAAAGGCCTGACGGTCATGCGGGTTGCGGACCCGGCGAAGAAGGCGTCGCAGGATTGAAGAGAGGGGGTCGCGCTTGGCGCGGCCCTTTCGTCATGTCTCATGGCGCGTGCGATCGGTCACGCGTGATCGGCAGTCAGCGGTGGCCAGCACCGTTATCCCTCTACCCGGTCCGTCAGAGTGCGGCCCATCCGCATCGGTACGGGCTGGGGATGGTAGATCCAGTCGCGCAGCGGGCCTAACGCCTGACGATGGTGCTCATAAAACATGTCAGGATTATCGAATGTTCCAAAATCGCGGGCGATGCCGGTCTTCTGGATATATGTACTCTCCCCCGTCCATCCGACTGGCGGTGCGCTCAAGCAGTCGGTCCCGGCACCGTAGCCGCATAGGGACTGAGTCCCGGGAAACGACCGCTGCAAGGCCAACAGGAAGGATGTGTCGAGGATGAAGCCCTCAAGATCGACCCATCCTGCCTCGGTCTCGACCTCGATCCATGAGTGGAGGATTTCTGCGGGTGCGATCGGATAGATCAGTTCAGGCACGACGCCCCGTTGCAACGCTTTGTGGATTGTGAAGCCGTGCAAGCGGCATCTTACGCCAACAGCGCGTAGAAGCGCCATCAGCAGCGTTCCCTTAGTGTTGCATTGTCCATACCTGTCTTCGAGTACTTCGGAGGCAGGAATGTCGTCGGCGTGGCTATAGCCAAAGTCGATCTCGTTTCGCACGAAGTCGTAGATTGCACCAATTCGATCATGCAACGGCAAGGTTCCCCACCCCCGGTCGGCGATCAGAGCGGCAAGTGAAGGATGCCTGAAATCCAAGAGTGGCGTGGACGAAAGCAGCGGGTCAACAGGGGTCATGAGCGTTTCCTAGAATCAACTATACAGAGATGATAGTTTCTACAGTCACTGTAGCTTCAACCTTTATCTTGTCGCGACGCGAGAGACTATTCTGGTTGGTGATTGTGAACTGCCTTGTGATGCTCGTCATGCGCGTCCCGCAGGATGCCTATGCCGCCCCACGCCGCGATGCCAGCCACCGCGACCCCGACAACGAGGTCGGGCCAGTTGCTGCCCAACCACCAAACGAGACCGCCCGCGATCAGGATGCCGCCGTTCGATGCGAAATCGTTGAGGCTGAAGGTGTTGGCGGCCCGGATGTTCACGTCCGGTTCCTTCAGTCGCCCGAGCAGCCAGATGCAGGCGAGGTTGACGACCGCAGCGATCAGCGACATTGCGATCATCAGAGTTCCGAGCGGTTCGGAACCGCCGACATAGCGCCGCCAAGCGTCAATCAGAATGCCAACCGCAAAGATCAGAAGCAATCCGCCGGATACGTTCGCGGCACCCCGCTTCCACTTCGACGACCGGGACAAGGCCAGAAGGCTGATGCCATAGACGAGGCTGTCGGATGTGTTGTCGAGACCATTGGCGATCAGGGCGCTGGAATCGCCGATAGCTCCCGTGGCGAAGAACCCCGCAGCGATTGCGAGATTGAGACCGAGAACAATCCAGAGCGTCTGGCGCTCTTTTTCATTCTTCCCGCTGAATTCGCTTTCGACCATCGAACTGGCAAACCTTCCGATTTCTAAGAAAGGGGGCAGAAACGCCCTCTTCGGATGCCGCTATCAAAAAGATATATAGAACCTCTAGCGACTGTAGATCCAAGAGAATTTATCTACGTCTCTCTCGGCACCGAAAGAATAATCGCGGCACCGATCAAACAGATAGACGTCCCTATGAAGTCCCATCTGTCAGGTCGCTCGCCCTCGACGAACCACATCCAGAGCATGGAGGCCCCGATGTAGATGCCGCCATAGGCTGCGAAAGCGCGGCCCGCTGCGCTGGTTTCGACCTGCGCCAGCAACCAGCCGAAAAGCGCGAGGGCGAATACGCCAGGTACGAGCCAGAGCGGTGATGCCCCAAGACGCCACCACGCCCAGATAGCGGAACACCCGCTGATCTCCGCGACAGCAGCCAGCGGATAGGCAATTGCGGCGCTCAAGCCCCAATCTCGTCGTGCTCGGTCAGACATTCCGAATGGTCACGCAGGACCTCCAGAACCTTGCACTCCGCAACGCTGTCACCGTCGCACTCGGCGACCATGCGCTTCAGTTCCTTCTTGAGCGCTTGCAGACGCTTGATCCGCTGTTCGACTTGGTGGAGTTGCCGACGCGCGATCGAATCCGCCTCCGCGCAGGATTGGGACGGGTTGTCCGACAGATCCAGTAGCTCCCGGATGGAGTCGAGCGAGAAGCCGAGCTGGCGTGAGTGCCGAATAAAGGCCAGCCGGTCCAGATCTTTCTCGAAATACCGGCGCTGGCCACCCGCCGTCCTCCCGGCCTCGTTCATCAAACCGATTTCTTCATAATAGCGGATCGTCTGAACCTTGGTTCCGGTTCTCCGCGAGAGTGTTCCAATTGCGAGCATGTGCGTTCCTTCAATCTACAAAGACTGTAGCTTACCGAAGAGCCAACTCCTTTGAAAAGACAAAGGTTTCACTTTGGTGTTACTTCGGACAACAAAAAGCAACTTTTCGCTTGAACCTCTATCTGCTGTAGCTTGTATCCCGCGCACAGACGAACTGAACAGGTGGGTAGCGCAAGCAATGAAGAAGGTCCGGATAGTTCTCTGGTCGGCAGTGGTTGTCGCTGCGGCGGTGTCAGCCACGCTCTGGATGACCGAGCGCGGTCAAGGACCGACCACCGCGCGTGTCGACCCCGAGGCCGAGAGTTTCGCTGCGGATTTCGAACTGACGGACCATACCGGTATGGTGCAGACCGACGGGGATTTCCGGGGGCGCTGGATGCTCGTCTTTTTCGGATTTGCGAACTGCCCCGACGTGTGTCCAATGGGGCTCGCAACCATCGCGCAGGTCATGGACCATCTCGGCACCGAAGGTGCCGCCGTCCAGCCCCTGTTCATCACGGTCGACCCTGAAAGGGATACGCCAGGCGCTCTGGCCGACTACGTTCCCCAGTTCGGTCCCGGAATCCTTGGGTTGAGCGGATCGCCGGACCAGATCGAACGAACAGCCGAGACCTTAAAGATCTACTACCAGAAGACCGAGGAAGCCTCGTCACCCGACGGCTATACGATAGGGCACACGTCGTCCTTCCTCCTGTTCGATCCGGAGGGCGAGTTCGTCCGCATCTACGAATACGATCAGGAACCCGGACTGATCGTTGCCGATCTTCGCGAAAGAATCGGCACGTGACAGCTGGGCCAGACGCAACGCCAAGTGCCGAGAATCCGGTGGCTTTCCTGTTCGCGGCATGGTTCGTCGCCTTGTCTGCGTCGCTTGCCGTGCTCTTCATCGGAGAGGTTCTGGGGCGGACTCCCTGCAATCTGTGCTGGTTCCAACGAGCCTTCATGTTCCCGCTCGCGGTCATCCTGGGCGTGGCGGCGTGGCGCGCCGACCTCTCGATCTGGCGCTATGCCGCGCCCCTTGCCGTTCTGGGCGGTGCTGTCGCCCTCTACCATTTCCTGCTTTACGCCGGGATCGTGCCTGCGCCGATCGTGCCCTGCACTGCATCCGGGCCATCCTGCACCGATGACGCGATGCTGATCGTCGGTATACCGATCCCTCTGCTTTCCCTGCTGACGTTCGGGGCGATCCTTGTCCTTCTCATTCAACTTCGACGGATTTCAACATGAACCGAAAGACTCTTTTGCTTGCGATACTCGCTCTGGTGCTGGTCGTTTTTGCGGCTGGTGCGTGGTTCGTGTCGCGCCCCGATCCGACCCCGGTGGCGACAGCCGCTCCGCTGGAACAACAGGATCGTCTTGTTCGGTCCTATTCTCCCATACTCGGGCGTGAGGATGCGCCGGTGACCATCGTGGAGTTCTTCGACCCAGCCTGCGAGGCCTGCCGCGCCTTCCATCCCATCGTGAAGCAGATACTGGCGCAATACCCCGACGATGTGCGCGTCGTCATGCGCTACACGCCGTTCCACGGCGATGGGTCCGAGCTGGCAATCAAGGTGCTGGAAGCGGCTCGGTTGCAGGACGTTTTTGTTCCCGTGCTGGAAGCGCTGCTTGAAAATCAGCCTGCCTGGGCCTCTCACGGCGCTCCGGCAGCTGAGCGCATCATGGAGATCGCCGGAGCGGCGGGCTTGGACACAGACGCCGCCGCAAATCAGATCATGTCACCCAGCATCGTCGGCGTCCTCAATCAGGACCGGGCCGATGTAGAAGCTGTCGGAATCCAGGGCACACCGACGTTCTTCGTCAACGGTAAGCCTTTGCCAGAGTTCGGTGCGGAGCAGCTTTTGTCGCTCGTCCAAGCCGAAGTCGAGGCTGTAGCAACCAACTAGAACGAACAGGAGAACCAAGGTGTTCAAAACCTTCGCAAACGCAATTCAGAGCCTGCCTGTCACTCTTCTGATGGGCTTGCCAATGGCATCGTCAGCGCAGCAGTTGTCAGACAACGCATGGATTGTGGTCGAGAGCCCTTGGGCGCGCGCGAGCCTTGGAATGTCGCGACCGGGCGGGGCCTATCTGACCGTTCGGAACGAGGGCAGCGATCCGATCTCTCTCATCGGTCTTCGCGCGAAGATCTCCGACATGGCCTCGATCCACGAAACCAGAACCAATTCTGACGGCGTCAGCAGCATGGCTCCGGCGGACGATATCATGATCCCGCTCGGGGGCATGATCGCCCTCGAACCCGGCGGATATCACGCCATGCTCATGCAACTGCAATCTCCGCTCGTCGAGGGGGAGACCTTTCCGCTAACCCTGCTCTTTTCTGACGGAACGGAGCTTTAAATCACCGTCCCGGTCCTTGGCATCGGCGCACGCGGCCCCGAAGGCTGATCCGGCTGATGATGAGGCGCGCGATGCAGAACAGAACGGAAGTTAGCCTATGATTCTGATGGTGAATAACATGCGACAAAAAGCGAATGGACCATCGGTTACGTGTCCTGTAAAGGTCCCATTATGAAGTACTTGTCCGCCATTCGTGTTGCTAAAATCGGGTTAGCCATACTGCTTGCGGCTGCTCTGAATTTCAGCAGTGCAAAAGCCGATGCCCATGTGTTTGAGGCAGGTGAAGCGGTCTTTGAAAAAGTTATTTTTGGTACCGATACAGGTGATCTTGATTTAGCTACTCAGGATCAAAGATTTAGCGAAAATGGTGAGGCATCCCATGGCTTTGGCGATTGCCATATCCACATCATTGGACTGAAGCAGGCGCAGTTGGCATGCGATCAGTCGTCAGCAGACCGGTCGCGACACTGGGCTGACGCCTCTGTGGTCCTTGCCACGCTCCAAGGTTTTTACCGTCCTCCGCGAGGCTGATCTGCCCCCATTGCAGAGTGGTATTTTACATATCCCGCGTCGCAGCGGGCTTTGTAGAAACTCATAGATATCACAGCAGACCAAACCGTTTGAGCCGAATCTGTCAGGGCCATTTCATCGGTTTGATCATGGCAGACGAAGTTCCAACAGGTGCCTGGACGTGTTTTCAGTGACCTATTCAATTCCTGGAGTACGATTATGAAACTGACAACGATGACCATGGCTGCGCTGACGGTGGGCGTATTTGCCTTGGTCCCGATCACTGGCGCGACTGGAAATGCGGAAACGCCATTGCCAATGACTGCAGCAGCTGCAGCAGCGCCGCAAGATGACGATCATGCCGGAGAAGCTGCAGATGCACACGGTGATGACGACCACGCCGATGAAGCCAAAGACGCGCACGGCGATGACGACCACGCCGGTGAAGCCAAAGACGCGCATGGCGATGACGACCACGCCGGTGAAGCCAAGGATGCGCATGGCGATGACGACCACGCTGGTGAAGCTGAGGGCGCACACGGCGATGAAGGCGGTGGCGATGTTGTCAAACTGGCCCCCGAAGTCGCGAAAGAGGCCGGAATCTTACTAGAGCAAGCTGAGTTGGGAGCCTTGGGCGAGTCCCTCAGCCTGCCAGCAGAAATCCGCTTTGACGCAGACCGGATGGCAAATGTCACGCCCAAGGTGAGCGGAGTCATCGACCGGCTTTTGGTTGGTGAAGGCGACACCGTTGCCTATGGAGATACGCTGGCACTGATCACAAGCCGCGAGCTTGCAGGGTTGAAAGCGAAATGGATGATTTCAAAAACGAACGAAGCCCTTGCGGCACAGTCGTTGACGCGCCTGGAAGGGCTGTGGGCGCAAAAGATCACATCTGAGGTAAATGTCCAAACGGCCCGCGCAGAGCATGAATCGGCAAAGACCGAAAGTGAAGCTGCGGAAACCGAACTGCATGCCGTCGGAATTGATCACGCCGCCCTCGAAAAAATAGCCACTGCTCCGGATGGCAACAATGCCAATGCCTATCTGACTGCACCACTTGCGGGAACAATTGTGCGACGTGCGGCGACGCTGGGGGAAACGGTAACAGCCGGGGATTCCAGCGCCAAGGTGCTGTTCACGATTGTCGATGACAGCGTGGTTTGGGCCGATATCGCAGTTTACAAACAGGACATCAGCCGCGTTCGCGTTGGCGCACCCGTCGCCTTGAAATCAGACGCAGGCGACGTCATCGCACAATCAACGGTGGCCTTTATTCTACCGGTTATTGATGAAGTGTCGCGCACGGCGACGGCGCGTGTCATCCTCGACAACGCTGACAGAAGCCTGACCCCCGGCCAGTTTGTGATTGCAGATCTCAGCGTCGGCAATGCCGCGGAGGTTTTGCGCGTGCCACAATCCGCCGTGCAACTGGTAGAGAACCGTCCGTCTGTTTTTGTCCCTGTTGACGGCGGGTTCGCACCGCGCGCCGTCATGGTTGGCACAACCGCTGGCGGCTATGTGGAAATCCGCAGCGGCCTTGAGGAAGACGACCTCTTTGTCTCTGACGGGGCCTTCACACTCAAAGCCCAACTTGAAAAAGACGCCTTTGGCGACGGCCACGGACATTAGGATAGCTGATTATGACTGATTTTATGCACCGCATCGCAGGCGGCTGGCTTTTGGCGGCCATTGCGGCTTTTGCGATGACGCTTGGCGGGCTTTTTGCGTTTCGCGCCTTGCCTGTTGATGCCTTTCCGGACGTGACACCCGCGCTGGTTCAGGTTTTCACCGAAACCGAAGGGCTCGCCCCCGAAGAGGTTGAGCGCTATGTGACCTATCCAATCGAAACGGCGATGTCGGGCCTGCCCAAACTCAAAAATATGCGGTCGGTCTCGAATTTTGGGCTGTCGGTGGTGAACATCTATTTCGAGGACGGGACGGATGTCTATTTCGCCCGTCAGGTCGTGGGCGAGCGGCTCGCCGAAGCGCGTGGCAACATCCCCGACGGGTTTGGCGACCCGCAAATGGGTCCGATTTCAACCGGGCTTGGCCTCATCCTGTATTTCCGTCTGGAAGATCAGACCGGCGCACGCAACCTTGTCGAGATGCGCGAAATTCAGGACTGGATCGTCAAGTATCAGTTGCAGACCGTGGCGGGTGTCACCGAGGTTTTGTCCCTTGGTGGCTATGAAAAGCAATATCAGGTCAGGCTCGATCCCGATGCGCTGCTTGCCTATGATATTCAAATCGCCGATGTGATCAGCGCATTAGAGCGCGGAAACAAAACCGAAGGGGCGCAATTCCTCGAAATCGGATCCGAACAATACACGGTGCGCGGCGTTGGACTTGCCAAGACAATCTCTGATCTCGCAGAGATTGTCGTCAACGTGGAGGACGGGCGCACCGTGCGCGTGCGCGATCTGGGCCACATCACCGTTGGCGGTGGCGTTCGGCAAGGTCTTGCAACCGCCAACGGTGAGGGCGAAGTTGTCGCAGGGCTGGTTCTGAAACTTTATGGCACCAACACATCCGATGTCATCGCGCGGGTCCAGAAGCGCTTTGAGGAAATCAACGCAAGCCTGCCGGATGGTGTACTGGCGGTCCCCTACTATGATCAGGGAACGCTGGTAAACAAGGCCTCCGCAACCGTCACGACGGCGTTGTGGCAGGGGGCTGTGCTCGTAGCGTTGGTGGTGTTTGTCTTCCTGGGGGGCTGGCGTCCCAGTCTGGTTGTGGTCCTGTCGATCCCGTTTTCCGTAGGTTTTGCGTTTATCGCAATGTACGTGCTCGGTATCAGCGCCAATCTGATGTCATTAGGAGGGGTCGCCATCGCCATCGGGATGATGGTCGACGGGGCGATTGTTATCTCTGAAAACGTGGATCGCAGTTTTGAGGAAGATGACGGCTCTGAAGAGCCGCGTATGTTGGTTGCCCGATCTACCGCCGAGGTAATCGCACCTCTGGTGGCGGCGGTTGCCGTGGTTATCGTTGTTTTCCTGCCGCTTTTCTCGCTGCAAGGGGTTGAGGGCAAAACCTTCCGGCCCTTGGCGGCATCGGCTGCACTCGCCATGACCGGCTCGCTGTTCTATGCGGCCCTGATTGCGCCTTCCATGGCCTTTTCGGTGATGCGCCGATCCGGCAAGAAGGCCCCTGACAAGCCGGGGCGGACTGTCGCGATGGTCAGTGGTGCGGCCGGGTTCTTTGTCCGTAACCGTTTTTTCGCCATCGTCCTGTGCGGCATATTTTTGGCGGTGGGCGGTTTTGCAGGATCGCGACTTGGTTCCGAATTTACGCCATCGTTGGAGGAAGGCGATATTCTGATGCGCGTCACCATGGCACCCTCGATTTCGCTTACCGAAGGAACGAAGACGACGACGCTTGTGGAAAAGCGGCTGTTAAAGAATTTTCCTGAAATCAAGTCCATCGTGACCCGTATTGGGCGTGGTGAGGTTGGCGCGCATGCTGACCCGACCAACAGCGCCGAAGCCTTCATCGAGCTGAACCCGGTCGATCAGTGGCGGCCCGGCTTGTCTGCCGAAGGTTTGCGCACGGCGATTTCGGAAGATCTGGAAAGCTTTCCGGGGATTGTGGTAAATATCGGCCAACCCATCGCGATGGCTGTTGATGAATTGCTGACCGGCACACGCGCCGAACTGGCCGTCAAAATCTTTGGACCGGATTCCGAAATTCTGTTGGAGCGATCACAAGTCCTGCAATCACTCCTGCAACAGGTTGAGGGTTCTGCCGAGGTACAGGCCGACCAGATCACCGGTGCGCCGCAACTTGTGGTAACCGTGGATCGGTCAGCCCTTGGTCGCTACGGGCTTGATGTTGAGGACGCGTTGGATGGGCTGCGTGCAGCCGTCGGCGGGGCCGAAGCCGGATCACTGTTCGAGGGCGTGCGACAGTTTCCGATAATGGTGCGTTTTGACGAAGAAAGCCGCGACACACCGGAGGCGATCAGACGCATCGTGCTGGAATCGCCTTCGGGCGCACGGGTGCCGCTGGACACAGTGGCCAATATCGAAACTGTAATCGGTCCACGCCAGATCACACGCGAAGATGGCGAACGCTTCATCACGGTCCAGTCCAACGTGCGCGGTCGCGATATCGGCTCTTTCGTTGCCGAAGCGCAGACGTTGACGGACGCTCAGTTGGATCTACCGCCCGGGTATCGTTTGGTCTGGGGCGGCCAATTCGAGCTTCAGCAACAGGCGAATGCCCGTTTCAAAGTGGTTATTCCGATTACGTTGGGCATCGTTCTGCTGATCCTTCTGGTAACCTTTGGTCGCCTGAAATCAGCGATCCTCATCCTGTTGAATATCCCCTTGGCGCTGACGGGTGGTGCGATGGCGCTCTGGTTGACAGGGTTGCCGGTGTCGGTGCCTGCTACTGTCGGGTTTATCGCATTGTTCGGCATCGCGTTGGGCAACGGTATGGTATTGGTCAGTTTCATGGATGATTTTGCGCGCGCCGGTCGCAATCTGGAGGCTTTGGCCATTGAGGCCGCAGGGCTGCGCGCGCGTCCGGTCCTGATGACCGCCATGACGACGGCACTTGGGCTGGCACCATTGCTCTTCGCCACCGGCGTCGGTGCCGAGGTCCAACGCCCGCTTGCCACTGTGGTAACCGGGGGGCTTGTTTCGTCAACCGTGCTGACCCTACTGGTCATGCCCGCCCTGCACCGCTGGTTTGCACCCAGACAAGGTGGGCATCATTCGCTTGTCGAAACGGTCCACGAGCATGGTACGAAGGCAAAAACTGTAAAGAAGGCTTAGGGCATATATGTTCTGATGCGCAGGCAAAGGTGCACGGCTGTTTGACGGTGCGTGCTCCCTTGCGGCCGTACTTTGGGTCAATACAACGCATCTCCGGTCAAAAGAGGAGTACTATAGGCTGATGCAGATAGGGGCCATCGGAAGGTTTCTTCGTAAAACCACGCCAAGGGAGAACTTTCAGCGAACATCTTCAAGTCCCCCAGTCTCTGACGGGCCTGATGTTCAGTGGCCGCGCAATTTTGCGCTCTGCTGCACCAGAATGCCAATCGAAGTCGCCAGAGAGGATGACGTGCTCCCACCCGAGCGGCGACGTGTGCGGAAGCAGCCTAGCATCGTATAGCGGGCTGGTCTGCGCGAGGTGTCTGGCCTGTAAATAGTGTTCCAAAACGTGATGGCGGCAATGACGAGGTTGAGCGCCATCGCGCGTTTCTGTTGAGCCGCGTCAGAGCGATCATGAATGCGCCCTTGTGAATGAGCAAATACGGCCTTGGCCAGCGAGTGACGCGCTTCACCCTTGTTGAGACCTGCGTGGCTTTCCATGCGCAGGTCGGCGTTCTCGATCCAGTCGAGCATGAAGAGCGTACGTTCGATCCGACCGATTTCACCCAGAGCGAGGTACAGCCGGTTTTGCTGGCGGTACGCCCCAAGCTTGCGCAGGATTTCAGACGGTTTGAGAGACTTGTCGCGTATGCTGGCCGCGAGCCGCATGATGTCGCCCCAATGCTGCCGTATCACCTCTTCGTTGATCGGTTTGCCCATGATGGGAGACAAAGTGGGCCACGCTTTTGCACTCCCGAAGCAGGCCAATCTCCGGTCCGGAAAGTCGCGCAGACGCGGCGCGAAGGTCATCCCCAACAGATGGAACAGGGCAAAGACGTGGTCCGACACGCCGCCAGTATCTGTGTAATGAACGAGGGGATCGAAGCTGGCCGGATTGTTCAGGAGGCCATCGAGCACGAAAGGGGCTTCGCCTGCGGTTGCCCCGATGACGCTCGAATGGAACGACCCGTATTGGCCTGACAGGAAGGAGTAGATCTTCAACCCAGGGTCTGGCCCGTATTTGGCGTTGATCACCCCGCTGCCTCGATTGGCGGAGAAGAATTGGCCATCCGATGAGCTATGTTCAGCTACGCCCCAGTGCTGCGCGAAGGACAGGCCATGATGGGCATCGACAATGCGGCCCAGAGCATCTGCAAACGTCTCCGGCCGCAAGTACCATGTCTGCGCCCAGGTCAACTGCGCATGGCTGACGCGCGATGAGGCATAGGCCATCCGCTCTAGCCCGAGATTGCTCGCCCCAGCCAAGATCGTGGCCAACACAGCGGCGGGCGCATCGTGATGCTTGCCAGAACGCAGATCAGTGAAGGCGTCGAGGAACCCCGTCTGCGCATTCACCTCCCAAAGCAATTCCGTGATGCGGATACGTGGCATCACGGCGTCAATGGCCCGTTCCAGACGCACCGCAGCAGGTGGTGTCACCGCGTCATGGGGCGTGATTTTCAGGCGCCCGCGCTCGATCCGGACGCCGGTGAGAGCATCGCGCTTCAAGGCGCGGTCCACTTCATCAAGGCGTTTTGCCAGCGTGGCCCGCCGATCCGCCAGCCATGATTCCGGATCTGTCTCGAAGCCCGCATCCCGCATGACGATTTCCGCAGTGTTCCGGGGCATCAGGTAGCTGTCGAACCGCCGATACTCGCGACTGCCGTCGACCCAAACATCCCCGGCTCGCAGACGATCTCGCAAGGTGGACACAACGGCAGTTTCGTACATGCGCCGCTTTGGCTGACCGTCCTGCAAGATCAGCGACGGCCAATGCTTGGCCGCGAACGGCATGGGCGGATCATCGGGCAGTTTGCGTTTGCCGGTGCGGTTCTGGTCACGCAGCAAGGCGACCGCGGCCTGGAGGTCGTCGCCCGCATCGGGGGTCTATCAGCATAAAGGTACCGAAAGTCCCACAGGAATTTTTTCATTGAGTTGATGTTGCTTGGTTTTCTGCCTTTCCTGCGCTTCTGTTTTTTGCAGTTACTTTATGCGGCCTTTTTCGGGGGTAGGATGCCGAGGGTGTCGCGAAGCTTTTCTTCTGAGAAGTCGTACTCACCCAGCATGTTAATATGGGCCCATGACATGGGCGAGTGGGCGGTAATCAGGCGTAGTAGCTTTCCTTTGGCCTCTGCGTCTGGAGCTTTTCCGATTTGGCGTGCCAAGTAGAGATAGTTCCAGCAGATGATGCTGTTTTTGATCAAGCGGTTGCAGGCCTCTGCGATCTCCTGTTCTTCCTTTTCGGTTTGCGAGAACTCACGTGGATTGCCGACGGCCACTGCGCGTGTGAAGCGATTGGCCAATTCGACTTTGTTGAGTTGTTTTTCGATGGCTTGTCGCAAAGCCAAGTCATCAATGTAGCGTAGGATGAACAAAGATTTTATGATTTGCCCGAAGGCTTTCAGCGTCTGGTAGAGAGCATGCTGGCGCGAGTAGGAATTGAGCCTCCGGAAGATATCAGAGGCGGTATTTTCCTTGAGTTTGATGGTGGCTACCAAGCGCAGCAGGTCATCCCAGTTCTCTCGAATGACCGTCTCGTTGATGGTTTTGTCAGGTTTGACGGCCCAGGCATCACCAGCCTGGTTTTTCGGTTTGAAGATATAGAGGGTTTGTTTGCCGATACTCTGTAACCGCTCCATTGTTACCACGGTGATTTGGCCTTGATGCGGTCGACCAGTTCAGCGTCATCGACGAAGTCTTCAAGGAACTCATGCCAGGTTTCGGTGGTTATACGGGCGTCGCCGATCATGTCC
>NZ_JBDOQR010000077.1:0-18377 GCF_039839315.1 Phaeobacter sp. CAU 1743
GGAGCGCGGTCATTCACTGGACTGTTCGAAGCCCTCAACGAAATCTGTGATCTCTACACACCTCAGGAATGCTGGAACTACTTTTGCGAGGCCGGGTATGCTTCTACATAAACTGGAAACGCTTTAACGTGCAAAAATCAGTGCCACTTACCGTGAAAAGTCACAGCCAATCTTGGCGCAGGTAATTTCGAAGGTGATCGAGTAGGGCAATAACCTGCCAAAACCCCCTGAATTTTGCCGTAGGTTTTTGGCACGCCGCGATTTTCTTGCACTTGCGCATCGGTGACAAAAACGACCGTTTTTGCGGAGCTGTACTATCATCCACTGTGATCCTGCGGCCGACCAGAAGATGCACTGTGAAAGTGCTATACAGGTTCAAATAAATAGGTTGGGGTAACGCAATACCTGCGCGTCGGACGATAACCAAAGGCATCCAAAATTGACTTAACGGCATAGAAATCTTCCGCCGTCTGCGCTTCGCAGAATACGATAGGCCTGTACTTGCGCAACGACTCACCACAACCTCGCAAAACCTCCTTTTCCATGCCTTCAACATCAATCTTAAGAAGATGAAATGGACCAAGTTCGAGAGCGTCTAGAGGTTGAACGGTAATGGTTCCTTCTTCATTGGTAGAAAACGTGGCCGTTCCAGTATTGGCCTTATCAATCTTGGTCAATGCCGCATGTCCAGGCTCTGCGCCTAAGCAAATATTCAAAGCCTGAACCTTATCTGCAAGCGTATTCAGCTTGATATTCTCTTGAAGCCTTTGAAAATTCGGCCCAAAAGGCTCAATCGAAGCGCCTTCCATGCCAAGGACACCGGAGAAGAACAACGTGTGATTGCCGATATTCGCTCCAACATCAACAAACCGCATACCAGGTAGAACACGGTGAAAAACCGCTTCTAGGAGATCCTGCTCATAAAACCCGTGGGTTTTGAAGATTGTCCCCTGAATATGGTCCGAAGGCTCGTCAATAAAAAAACTGACACTCTTACCGTGAGCCTTCAAATGGACGAGTTTACGCTCATCATCTTCAGGCACTTGCGACAACAAGCCTATCCTCAATCAGTTGCCACATATTTGGGTCCATTTTTCTGAATCCTGCGATCTCCTGAACCTCGTGTATAACATTCAGCGGTTTAGACATCGTAAAGGATTCAAAAATGGAACCCTCTATTTCCAATTGCTTCATCCAATCCGCTTCGCGTGCTACAGAAATGTTAGGATATCCCTTGCTATGGCTATGTCTGGCAAACCTAATATCAACGAATTTCTCGGAACCTTCCATGAACTCGAACTCAGGCATCTGATAGCCCTTGCAGTACACCGTCCCCGTCCCAATTTGGTTCACTAATCGTGGCCGATCTAAAGCCTTAGTGAATACATCTACGAGCCTGCCTGCACCATGTTTACCTTCATAATAGTCTGAGTAAATGACACTATGAAGACCCAAGATAGGGTGCACATCGTGAACCTTCTCGCGAAATGACATCATTCTTTCAACATAGTCACTTGGGTACAGGATATCGTCGTCGATAAGAAATACGTCATCATCCGGTTCTACGGATGGAAAAAACTTACCGACATCCTTCAAATCTCTAGGCGGGAAAACAAAATTTGCTTTTGGCACACTCTTTAACTCTCCGGGGACATAAACATATTCATTCAATACTATGTTTACCCTGTCGACTTGTGATGCGATACTTTTGATCGCACGAGCAGAAATGGCCCTACGTCCGGGAAACGTCGCTACATTCGCAATAACCGGCATCGTAATTCCTCTAATTCAATTCTTCTATAGATTGCGGTTCACGATAGATATCCGCGTCCTTCAGAACCTCTTCAACCATGTCGTCAGATACAATTTGGTCTCCTAACATGCGTTGACGTCCAGCCAACCCTGCGTAGAGACGGCGCTTGGGGGCCCGATAACCACGCTCACTAGCTTCAATACCAGGTGTTTTTGTAAGAGAAGATGACGACCAAAGTCCCAGAACCCCAGGCACCTCAACTTGGCTAACTTGGTTGGGTCTTAAATGACCCCTGGCCTTCTCATAAAATTCCGAATCTGCGCCAAAAAGAACTGAGCGGTAGGGACCAAAAGCATCAAATACCTTCCTATGAAACATAATCGAATTGACACACATCCTTAAAAAATTTCCATCTGGGAAAGTCACAAAGTGACCGTTGGGCATAATCCTTATCCACCGGCCAACCGACACGACAGTTCCCGCTTTGATCATTGTAGAGACCTGAGACTCGATCCGATGTGGTAGCGCGAAGTCATCAGAATCATGGAAGGTAATGAGCTCCCCCTTAGCTTCCTCAATCAACGCATTGCGAATGTTGTATGGACCTTGATTCTTTGCCGATTTGAACACACGAACATTTGGGAGCTTCTTATACTCTTTTAGTTTTTCAAGAGTTCCGTCATCACTGCAATCATCTGCAATAAGAAGCTCAATGTTCGGGTAACTCTGACCCAAGAGAGACCTGACAGCGTACTCTATCGTTTTCTCGCAATTGTACGCAGCAGTGATCACACTGACCAAAGGCTGATACTGTGCCTCTATAGCTTCGGTTCCCGAGCTATCTTGAACACTTAATACCTCCGCCTTCTCCCGCGCTTGCAGGTTAGCCAATACATTGGCTTCATCATCCCCCAGATCAATCTCAAAAGGCAGATCAAACTCTGATAGGTACGCGTTTATTTCTTCGCTCTGCCTTTGCCCGTCTCGTGTTCTGTAAAAGTTGGCCAAAAGTAGATGGTCGTTCAGCTTCCCGGTAAGGGCAGTCAAGACATCTCCCAATGCTAGATCAGGCGAATTTTGCCCGATCTGTTCGTTTACAGAAAAAAGATCTTCACCAACCTCCCCTAAAGCCAGTCGAAGTTTTACGATAGCACGATCACGAGACCGGCCATTCAAACCGCTTCGAGCGATAAGGACCGAAAAACGCTCTAGTCGGGCCTGATCACCTGTTGCAACCAGTACCTTGCAAGCAGCATCCACTAGAGGGTCTAGAGGTTCCCTCGCCGTTTGATTAAGCGCAACGGCATGTTCAACCAAAGAGGCGGCAGTTTCATAATCCTCGTTGCGCAGCGCGACTGTAAGCATGCCACTGATCCAAGAGAGCGGCTTTCGACGGAGATCGCGATCAATATTGTCGTTTAACCCAGCCAGCAAATCACTGCTGCTAAAATTAGCGATACGGTATGGAACGACAACCCGGTCTTGATCCCCGTTTCCGATAACATCCGGCACATCTGCTACTTGGGAGTGAAAGAAATCCTCCTCGTTTTCTGGTACGGATAGCTCAAGATCAAAAAGCTTTACGTCACAAGGGTGCCGAAGTTCGACGACAAGGTACATTTCATGATACTGTTCTGGTATTTCAGAAAGTTCCAACACTCCTTGGGCAAAGACCTTAGTATCAGAGACAGCAATAGGTTCGGTCAACTTAGATATCGGTCCAAAATACCCTGTCTTGTCGCGACCATATATACCAACAACACCAATGTCTGAATCTAAGCCCTGTTTACTACTCTCCGCAGCATACGAAATCGCGGCTCTAGCGCGGCCTATTGACGAAGCTGGGAACTCAATCTTTCGAAGAAGCCGAAACCACCTTACATTGCCTTCAACCTTAACTTCTACTTCTGGATTGATGTCAGCAACACCTCTCGATACTGAGAAGTTTATTTCTTGCCCGTCCTCGAGCTGGTTGTGAGCGCAAAACCAGCCCTCCCCAAATTGATCGTCTTTACAAGTCACTTTGAAGGCGTTTAGGGGAAGAGAATATGATATCATCGTCTAAATTTTAACCCAAATTGTTATACAGGTAGGTAGGATACGCAAAGCCAGCGCTGCTTGGGAGACTGGACAAGAAGTCTTCTATGTCTCTCGTATTCAGACGATCCAGTGTAGTTTTGTCGATATTCCACCATTTGCTTTCAAGTATTTTATCAGACATCTCTGGAGAAAACCTACGCCCGAGAACTTTTGCAGGCACACCGCCCACAATTGTATGGCTTTCCACGTCCTTTGTTACAACTGCGTTCGCAGCAATGACAGCACCAACCCCAATTGTTCGGCCCGGCATTATCACGGCTCCATCACCAATCCAAACATCGCTATGAATAATCGTCATACGTGAAGCATATTTTGAGGACGACTGTGCTTGGCTTTTCCGACCTGCCAGTGCTGGGGATGTCGACAACCCACCCATCGCATGCGCCCCAGCGGCGAGCGTAACTCGACGGCCAATAGAGCAGTATCTACCGATGAACACGTTGTCTCGTGAGTACCCCCCCCGTTAACGTAAGAATACGCGCCAATGAAGAATATTGAAGTACGAGAAGATATCACTGGAGAACTGATATTCGAACCACCCTCGTAGTAGTAATATCTCTTTGCCTGCCCACCAAAAGTCGAATGATTTTCTTTGCTATCAATACCCTGATAGTCAACTTCAAGCTCTCCAAAGCCAGCTAAGCGAGACAGCTTTACCTCAAGTGTTTGAGGTTTCTCAACCAACACCAAATTATGCAGATAGCATTTCGATAACACTATTCATGTTTAGCCGCGTTCTGACTACATGCCCATTGCCGAGCCCCAAAAGAACTGTTCCATCCTCATCTCGATGAACATAATTAACAGCCTGCGGCAAGACTTGAACCTCTTCACCTTCCAGGTTTCTGAAACCTTCTTCCAAAACACCTTTGATCATAATAGCTTCCTTTCTAAATACAGCCTTGTATGGTCCACCGTTAAGTCCTAGCGTCAACGCGTCCATTTTCTCTATACTGGCTGACCACCGCTGTCAAATCTGGAATCATGGAATGTGAACAAATTGGCGCTTTACCACGCTCTGAACAGCCTTTCACTCTAACCGTCGCCCCTGCCAATGTGCTCCCCGCGTTGCGGACCTCGGCCTTCCTGCTGCGCTGCCCCACGGACAAGATCGTTGAAGGCGCTCGACCGGTTTTCCCTATAGCTGCGCCACGCGGCCCGCTCGTCATGTTGTTCCTCGCGCTCTTGTCTGTCGAAACTCTTCGCCACCATCAAAAAGTCTTTCAGACTGACATTGTCACTCGCCGCGCGAGCTGACGCGAGCCGGTCAAACTGAACCGCCCCCACCAGCTCGTCCACACGGATCGCATTCACAGCTCAAACCCCTGATTTCTCTTCCGTTGCTGTTTCTTCTGCCCTTGGTGCTGCTGCGTCTTCAGCTCGGCCTGATGGCTATCCAACGCCTCACGCTGCGACTGACGATCAAGCGTCAGCCAATACCCAAGGTTTGAGCGCATATCGTTCCGCTCGCGGCGATGCTTTTCACGCATGAGCTTGATGGATTTTTGAAGCTGCCGCCTGTCGGTGAGCTGCTCCGTTTTCAGCGCGTGAAACTCTCCCGCATCCCGTGTCTTTGCCTGCTCGATCTCGGCGGCAAATTCACGGGGTAACTTGCCAACACCAAGCTTGAGCTGGGCGCGATCCCACAAGCCCATAAGCCCGCTGCGAATACGATCTGCACGGGCTTTGGCCTCGACTTTCTGGCGGGTCTGGTGCTGACGCTGCAAAGATTGGCGCGATGTCTGCTGTTCGGTTTTCAGACGCTTCACAGCATTGCCCATGCGGGTCTGCTCTTTGCGTTGCTTGGCCTTTAGATCATCAACGCGCTTTTCCGCTGCCGCTGTCATTTTCGCTCTGAGGGTCGCGCGCGCCTGGTCAACCGTCTGAACGTGTTCAGGTTGACCAAGCCGTGCGCGGATGTCCTTTTGCTTGGCACCGGCTCTGTTGCACAAATCGCGTGAGGGATTCATCTCGTGAATCCAGCGTGGTATCTGGGATGCATGAGCAGACCCGCCCCCCCGACCTACAGGACCAGGAACTGGCCAGCCTATAACGAAGCGCTCAAGCGCCGGGGCTCACTGACGATCTGGTTCGACCCCGAGATGAGCTGGGATGCCGCGCCGACAGGCAGGCGTGGCCGACAGCAGACCTACAGCGATACCGCTATCCAGACGTGCCTTACGATGAAGGTATTGTTCGGTATGGCGCTCCGGCAGACGACCGGGTTCGTCGAAAGCCTGTTACACTTGGTTGGCCTCGACTGGACGGTGCCTGACTTCAGCACCCTGTCTCGCCGCCAGAAGACCCTGGCTGTGAACATCCCCTACCGTGGATCGAAAGGCCCGCTGCACCTGCTGATCGACAGCACCGGCATCAAGGTGGAGGGCGAAGGCGAGTGGCATGCGCGCAAGCATGGTGGCCCGAAACGCCGTGTCTGGCGCAAGATCCATCTCGGGATTGATGAGGAAACACTGGAGATCCGCGCTGTCGAGATCACCGGGAGCCACATCGGTGATGCTCCGGTGTTACCCGAACTGCTCCGTCAGATCCCGGCGGACGAGCGGATCGGCAGCGTCACCGCCGACGGTGCCTACGACACCCGGAAATGCCACGATGCGATCGCAGACCGCGGCGCATATGCTGTCATCCCGCCCCGCAAGAACGGGAAGCCATGGAAGACCGTCACCGCCGGCGCGGTCGCTCGAAACGAGGCCCTGCGCGCATCCAAATACCTTGGCCGCGCCCTATGGCGACGATGGAGTGGATACCACCGCCGGAGCCGCGTCGAGACGAAGATGCATTGCGTGAAGCTGCTGGGGCAGCGCCTCATGGCGCGGGACTTCGACCGTCAGGTTGCGGAGATCCAGGTCCGTATCGCCGTGCTCAACGGCTATACCGGGCTTGGCATACCCGTCACGCAAGCTGTGGGATAAGTCCATCCGGGGAAAGGGGAGCCACAGCGTTCAGCCGATTTGTGCAACAGAGCCGTTCCGACAAGCAGTGCCAGCGCGCTGATCCCGGCGGCTAGGGGGCGGCGAAATCCATGTTTCATACTCAATGTCCTTCTGTTCGGAGCGTCGCAGCAGGGCTGGTCGCTGAAATCTGGTCTGGTGCATCCGGCGCGCTTCCAGCCCCGGGCGGTCGGAGCGGGCGCCGGGGTCATTCTTCCCGGATATCTTCCGGGACGATAATCACCCCGCGGGACACCTGGAATGCCCCGTTCATGTAAAAGGGTTTGGCGCGGCTGTTGCTGCTTTCGCCCCGGCCGTTGTCGATCGGATTGACGATCTTGACGGTTTCCTCTGTCGCCGCTTTCAGTTCGTACCGGTAGATTCCGTCCAGAACCTCGCCCCGGCCAAGTTCGAACACCGGCGTGCCCGCTTCTGCAAAGACCCGGGTTACGGTGCCGTCAGGGCCCGCCACCACCAGCGTTGCCTTGCTGAGGCCGGTCCAGTTCTCGAACCAGAGCGCGTTTGAATTGTGCTGCTGCACCGGATCAATGGTCATCGCCATGGCCGTGCCGGGGATGAGGCCTGGCATGAGGACAGGCGCGCCGGTCAGCAGCGCCGCGGCCAAGGCCAGCTGCCGCAGGGGGCGGCGCAAGATGGCCGCTGAAGGAACAAGAGAACTGGGTACAGGGCGCATGATTTGATCGGCAGGGTTGGGTTGGCAGGGATTGCAGCAGCAGTTTTGCGGCTTGTGTATTATTTTACAATGAAAAATAGCTCAAACTAAGGCATTTATGCGAGATTCCGTCCAGGTGGTGCCGGATGGCCAACACCACCCGGTACCGTATCTCCGCTGCGGCCTGTCCGGATCGGGCCTCTTACAGCACCCCGGCGCGGCTGAAGACGCCGAAGAAGTTGCCGATGAGATTGGAGACGGTCAGCGCATCGTTGACCGGGGATTCGGTGGCAATGACCAGATCGCCTGGGTTGATCTCGAACTTGCGGGCGGAAAACAGCCCGTCCGCGGTGGTCAGATCCAGGGTGAAGACCACGCGGTTGTGGCGTGGGCCACGCTGACCGGGTGCCACCGCCGAGGCCGGGTATTCGCGCAGGACCAGCAGCCCTTCGGGATCGGCTTTGCTGTCCTGAAAGCCGCCCGAGACCGAGATCGCGTCCATCACCGACATCTCGTCCTTGGTGAAGATATGCAGATCCTCGGTGCCGGTGGCTCCGAAGGAGAGAAAATAGCGCTCGTCCTCTTCCACGAAGACCCGGTCGCCGCCGCGCAGAAGCGTATCAAGGCGGGGATTGTTCAGCAGGTTCTGCACCGAGGTGCCGTAGATATTGCTGCCCCGCACCAGGCGGATCTGCGGGTTGTTGAGGTTGGAGGAAATACCGCCCCCGGCCGAGATTAGCCCCATCACGGTATAGTTGCGGTCCGGCATCGGGTAGGTACCGGGCCGGGCAACGCCGGAGACCAGATCGACCGAGTTGCCGCGCCCTTCGGCCATGTCCAGCTGCAGCTGCGCCGAAGGCACGATGGCTTCCAGCTCTTCCTGCAGTTTTTCCCGCGCCAGATCCGGGGTCAGCCCCAGCACGTTCACCTTGCCCACATAGGGCATGAAGACAGAGCCGTTCGAGGCCACCCGCACGTCCTGCAGCTGCACCATCTTCTGCTCGGAGGAGGTCAGCAGGGAATTGTCGCTGCTGTCCCAGATCCGGAGCGTCAGCGTATCGCCGGACTGGATGATCTGGGTCTTGGCGCCCTGGCTGGCGCGGATCCAGCCAAGATGTTCTTTTTGTCCGGTTTCCGGCCATTGCCCCACCGTGGGCAGGAAGGCGCGGCTGACCTGATAAAGCGCGAAATCGGCATCCGGTTCGCTGGACTGGGCCAGGATTTCCTCGCTGACGGGGGCGCCGCTTGGCAGACGGCCGCAGGCCGCCGACAAAAGAACGAGGCTGACGGCGGCGAGCAGTGAAATAAAAGAGCGCATGGAGTCCCTGTCCGGAAACGGCTTGATTTCTGATCCGGTTTCGGACCTGTGGTTTTTATGCGAGCAAGATACCGGGCCTGTGCCATGCGTCAACAACAAGCGTCAACACCTATGGAGGCAGAATCGGAGGCGGATCCCGCCGCCCCGGCCATTCTGGTGCTCGGCGCCGCAGGGCGGATCGGCGGGGTGTTGCGCCGGGACTGGCCGGTTTTGCTGCCGGGCCGCGATCTGCGCTGGCAGGCGCGCCGTCCCCTAGCCGATCCTGCCACAGATGACGCCTGGCATATCCTTGCGCCGCTGGAAGATCCTGTGGCCCTGGCGCAGGCGGCAGAGGGCACCGATACGATTCTCTGCCTCGCTGGGGTCACCCCGGGTCATGGTGGTGATCTGGGTGACAATGCCCGCCTCGCCGAAGCCGCGATAAGGGCGGCGCAGGCAAGCACCCGCGTCAGTGACAGAAAGACGCGGGTACTACTGGCCTCTTCGGCAGCGGTCTATGGCAACCAGCCCGGTGTCCTGTCCGAAGAGGCGCCGCTAACCCCGGCCAATCCCTATGGCGTCGCCAAGGCCGAAATGGAGGCGCAGGCCCTCAGGCTGGGGGCAGAGGCCGGGGTTGCGGTCACCGCCCTCAGGATCGGCAATATCGCGGGGCTCGATGCCATCCTCGGCGGCTGGCGCCCGGGGTTTCATCTGGACTGCTTTGCCGATGGCACGACACCCCGGCGCAGCTATATCGGGGTGCGGATGCTGTCCCAGGTGTTGGCAGCGCTGGTGCAGCGCCCCGATCTGCCGAAGCTGGTGAATGTGGCCCAGCCCGGCCCGGTCGCCATGGGTGATCTGCTGCACGCGGCGGGGCTGGAGTTCAGCTTGCGCCCGGCGCCCGATACCGCCATCCCCGAAGTTGCGCTGGAGGTGACCCGGCTGGCCGGTCTGCTGCCGCCGGATGTGCCGCTGCCCGCTGCCAATCCGGCGCAGCTGGTGGCCGAATGGGCTGCGCGGGCCTCATGAAGCCCCGCCTTGTCCGTCCGGCTTGCCTCACTTGGCCTGCCTGACGGGCAATTGGGCTGCCGCCCGGGCCAGCGTCCGGATCGCGCTCCAGTCGCCTGCGCTCACCAGCTCTTGCGGGGCGATCCAGCTGCCCCCCGCGCAGACCACATTGGGCAGATCCAGATATCCCTGCACATTTCCGGGGGTGATGCCGCCAGTCGGGCAAAAGGAAATCTGCGGCAGCGGCGCGCCGATGGCCTTCAGGGCCGGAGCGCCGCCAGAGGCCTCGGCCGGGAAGAATTTCTGCATCCGGTAGCCGCGGGCCAACAGCCGCATGGCCTCTGACGCGGTGGCGGCGCCGGGCAGCAGCGGCAGGCCGATCTTCTCGCAGGCGTCCAGCAGCGCATCGGTGGCGCCGGGGGAGACGCCGAACTCTGCACCTGCCTCTTTTGCTGCCACCGCATCATCCGGGGTGACCAGCGTGCCGGCTCCGACCACGCAGCCCGGCACCTGCGCCATGTCGCGGATCGCCTCCAGCGCCGCCGGGGTGCGCAGGGTCACTTCAAGGGCTGGCAGGCCACCGCTGATGAGAGCCTCGGCCAGCGGCCCGGCCGCCGCGGCTTCCCGGATCACCAGCACCGGCATCACCGGTGCCAGGGTGCAGATCTCGCGGCTGCGGTCGCTGGCTTCCTGAGGGGTCATTTGCATGGGGTATGCTCCGGAATTGAAGGCGCCGGGGCAGGCGGAGCGCGCCGCCCAGCGGTTGCGGGAGAAATTGAAAGGGAAAGAGGCCGCGGTAAGGGGTCAGCCGCCCTGCCGTTTTGTCGTGCCGCGCGGGATGACCTCAAAGCCAAGGTTGATATCCTGGCGCTCGGCACTCTCCGGCGCCTCCAGGGCGCGCATCAGATGCGCCACCGCTTCGGTGCCGATCCGGTAGCGCGGCGTCGCCACCGAGGTCAGCGCGGGGTTGAGATGGCGGCTCATTTCCAGATCGTTGAAGCCACAGATGCCAAGATCCTCGGGCACCCGGATGCCGCGGCGCTGCGCCTCGAACAGCACCCCCGCGGCCAGGTCGTCGTTGTTGCAGAAGATCGCATCGGTGTCCGGCGCCCGGGCGAACAGATCAGACAGCAGGGTGCCGCCCAGCCCGACGCTGGAGGCCTTGGGAGTCGTCACCACCCGGTTGGGGTCGAACAGGCCGCGCTCCTCCAGCTCGCTGCGGAATCCGGCAAAGCGGCGCTGCGAGCGCGGATCCATGCGGGCGCCGAGAAAGCCGATGCGCCGGTAGCCCTGATCGGCAAGATGCCCGGTTGCGGCGCGGCCGGCGTCAAAGTGGGACAGCCCGATCAGACTGTCGACCGCCTCGCCATCGCTGTCCATGATCTGCACCACCGGGCAGGGCGCAGCCTGCAGCAGCCTGCGGCAGGCCTCGGTCTGATCGACGCCCGCCAGAATCATGCCGGCCGGCTTCTGGTTCAGGAAGGTGCGCACCAGCTTTTCCTCGGTTTCGGGGCTGTAGCGGTAATTGGCGATCTGGATGGAAAACCGGCTGCCTTCGAGCGCATCGTAAAGCCCGCGCAGCACATCGGTGAAGACGCTGTTGGTCAGCGAGGGAATCAGCAGCCCGATCACATCGGTCCGGGTCGAGGCCAGCGTCGAGGCGGCCGCATCGGGCACATAGCCAAGCGCATCGATGGAGCGCCTGACTCGCTTGCGGACGCTTTCGGAAACCAGCTGGGGGGAACGGATCGTCCGGGAAACAGTGATCGCGCTAACTCCGGCGTGGGTAGCGACGTCCTTTAGGGTAATCCTATGGTTTTCGGTCTTTTTTTTCATTGGAAAACACTCTGCCATGAAAGCCTTTGGATGGCAAGTTGACAAATGATTGCGCAATCATTACTCCTGCCGTCAACTTTTAAGGGAGGAAGGCTCATGAAAGATACTTTTGCGAAACTGGCCTGGTCGGCGGTGGCCATGCTGTCGGTGTCGGGCGCGGCGCTGGCGGCGGAATACGATTTCCGCTTTCAGTCCTCGGATCCGGCGGGCAATGCGAATTTCCTGCTGCAGCAGACCTGGGCCGAGGATGTCGCGGCGCGCACTGATGGCCGGATCGCCATCGAACTTTTGCCGGTCGGCACCATCGTGGCGCATAGCGAAACCCAGGACGCGGTGGCGGCGGGCATCCTCAACGGCCATTTCACCGACACCTCCTATTTCGCCGGCAAGGAGCCGGCCTTTGGCCTGATCGCGAACCCGGTCGGCGCCTGGTCGGACCCCGAGCAGATGCTGGATTTCATGGAGAACGGCGGCGGCAAGGAGCTGATGAACACGCTGATGGAGCCCTATGGGCTGCATTTCATCGGCGCCACCACCCCCGGGCTTGAAGCCTTCCTGTCCAAGGTGCCGCTGGAGGGTGTCGATGATCTCAAAGGTCTGAAAATGCGCGCCCCCGAAGGCATGGTGCAAAAGGTCTTTGCCGCGGCCGGCGCGGCGCCGGTGAACCTGCCGGGCAGTGAGGTCTTCACCTCGCTCGACAAGGGCGTCATCGATGCGGCCGATTACACCGTGTTCTCGACCAACCACGCGCAGGGCATGCACGACATTGCCACCCACCCGGTCTATCCCGGCTTCCACTCGATGCCGCTGGTCGAGGTGAGCATCAACAAGGCGACCTGGGATGCGCTGCCGGCGGATCTGCAGGAGGCGCTGGAGGACAGCGTGTCCGACTTCGCCCGCAAGCAGATCGGCGTTCTGGCCGAGCGCGATGCGGCGGCCGTGGCCGAGGCGACCGCCTCGGGCAAGGTGACCGTGCATGACTGGCCGGCCGAGGAACGCGCCCGTTTCCGCGCCATCGCCAAGGAAGAATGGGCTGCGGCCGCCGAGGCCTCCGAAGCCTCGATGCTGGTCTATGAGACCCTGACCGGCTATCTCAGCGACAAGGGCCTGCTGCAATAAGCAGTCCGGCATGCAAGCGCCCCGCCCCCCGCGGGCCGGGGCGCGTTCTTTTTCTGGATCCGTCCCATGACCGAAGACACAACGCCTCAGACTCACGACGCCGATGCTGATATCGGCGCCGCTCCGGAAGCCGGCGCCCTGGGCCGGATCGTCAATACGGCCGGCACCGGCTTTGCCCTCGCCATCCTGTCCTGCGCGGGCATCCTGTTTCTCGAGGTCATCCTGCGCTACGGCTTCAACCGTCCGACGGTCTGGGCGCATGAGACGGTGATCTTCCTCACCGCCTGCTCCTTCGTCTTCGGCGGGCTTTATGCGGCGGCGCGCAACGCGCATATCCGGGTGGTGCTGATCTATGACCAGCTTTCGGCTTCTGCCCGGCGGATCATGGATGTGGGAATCTCGGCCGCCTGCAGCCTGGCCTGCGCCTGTTTCGCCTGGGCCTCCTGGACCAGCGTCGCGCGGGCGGTCTGGACGCCCTCGGGGGCGCTGCGCCTGGAAACCAGCGGCAGCGCCTGGAACCCGCCGACACCGGGCCTGACCAAAGTGTTTCTCTTTGTCGTACTGCTGCTGCTGGCGCTGCAATTCGCGGTTCTGGCCGTCAATTATCTTCGTAAGCCGGGGTCCTGATCGATGGAACTTCTGACGCTGCTCCCCGACTTCAAGGCGATGGGGATCGAATGGGCGACCTTTTCGATGTTTGCCATGCTGCTGGTGCTGCTGCTGACCGGCATGCCGCTGGCCTTTGTCACCCTGCTGGTGGCGCTGATTTTTGCCCTGGGCTGGTTCGGGCCGATGGCGGTGCCGCTGATCACCTCGCGGATCTTCAGCTTCGTCAACAGCTTTGTCTTTGTCTCGGTGCCGATGTTCGTGCTGATGGCGGCGATCCTGGACCGGTCTGGCATTGCCCGCGATCTGTTCGACGCGATGCGGGTGGTCGGCGGCCGCCTGCGCGGCGGCGTTGCCATCCAGACCCTGCTGGTGGCGGTGGTGCTGGCGGCGATGTCCGGCATCATCGGCGGCGAGGTGGTGCTGCTGGGTCTGCTGGCGCTGCCGCAGATGCTGCGGCTGGGCTATGATCAGCGGCTGGCGATCGGCGTCTGCTGCGCCGGCGGTGCGCTTGGCACCATGGTGCCGCCCTCGATCGTGCTGATCATCTACGGGCTGACGGCCAGCGTCTCGATCGGTGATCTGTTCACCGCCTCCTTCCTGCCCGGACTGATGCTGGCCGGGTTCTATATCACCTATGTGCTGATCCGCGCCTATCTGAACCCGGCGGTGGCGCCGGTGCCCGAGGCCGGGGAAATCCCCACCCGGGAAAAGCTGCGCCTGCTCAAGGGGCTGATCCTGCCGATCCTGGTGGTGATCTTTGTTCTCGGGTCGATCTACGGCGGCATCGCCTCGGTCACCGAGGCCTCGGCGATCGGGGTAATCGGCGTGACCCTGTCGACGGTGATCCGCGGCGAATTCACCCTGGCGCTTTTGAAGGGCGCGGCGCTGCAGACCCTGTCGACCGTCGGCATGATCGTCTGGATCGGCATCGGCGCCTCGGCTCTGGTTGGTGTGTTCAACCTGATGGGCGGCATCAATTTCGTCTCCACGCTGATCACCGGCATTTCGGACAATCCCACCGTCATCGTGCTGGTGATGATGCTGCTTCTCTTTGTGCTGGGGATGTTCCTGGACTGGGTCGGCATCGCGCTGCTGACCATGCCGATCTTCGTGCCCATCGTGCGCAATCTGGGCTTTGATCCGGTCTGGTTCGGGGTTGTCTTTGCGATGAACATGCAGGTCAGCTTCCTGTCGCCGCCCTTTGGCCCGGCAGCCTTTTACCTCAAATCGGTGGCCCCGGCGGGCATCTCGCTGGGCGAGATTTTCCGCTCGCTGCTGCCTTTCATCGCGATGCAGATGCTGGCGCTGGCACTGCTGATTGCCTTTCCCGGCATCACCGGAAGATAGGAGCCTGACATGACTGGCAAAACTGGCAAAACTGGCAAGAAACTGCGCTCGCGCGAGTGGTTCAACAACCTGGCTGATCCGGAGATGACGGCGCTGTATCTGGAGCGCTACCTGAATTACGGGCTGACGCTGGAAGAGCTGCGCTCGGACAAGCCGATCATCGCCATCGCCCAGACCGGCAGCGATCTGTCGCCCTGCAACCGGCACCATCTGGAGCTGGCCAACCGCACCCGCGAGGCGATCCGCAGCGCAGGCGGTATCGTGCTGGAGGTTCCGGTGCATCCGATCCAGGAAACCGGCAAACGCCCCACCGCCATGCTGGACCGCAACCTGGCCTATCTGAGCCTGGTGGAGACGCTTTATGGCTACCCGATCGACGGCGTTGTGCTGACCATCGGCTGCGACAAGACCACGCCGGCCCTGCTGATGGCGGCGGCAACGGTGAATATTCCGGCCATCGCGCTGTCGGTCGGGCCGATGCTGAACGGCTGGCACAAGGGCAAGCGGGCCGGCTCGGGCAGCGTGATCTGGGAAGCGCGACAGCAGCTGGCCGCAGGCGAGATCGACGCCGAGGGGTTCCTGGAAATGGCCGCGGCCTCGGCGCCCTCGGTGGGCTATTGCAACACCATGGGCACCGCCTCGACGATGAACTCCCTGGCCGAGGTGCTGGGCATGCAACTGCCGGGCTCGGCCGCGATCCCGGCGCCCTATCGCGAACGCGGCCAGATGGCCTATTACACCGGGCTGCGCATCGTTGAGATGGTCAATCAGGATCTACGTCCCAGCGATATCATGACTCGCGCGGCCTTTGAGAATGCCATCGTGGTGGCTTCGGCACTTGGCGGCTCCACCAATGCGCCGATCCATATGAACGCCATCGCCCGGCATCTGGGTATCGAGCTCAGCAACGGCGACTGGGAGCGGCTGGGCCATGAGGTGCCGCTGCTGGTGAACATGCAGCCGTCGGGCCAGTATCTGGGCGAAGATTTCTTCCGCGCCGGCGGGGTGCCTGCGGTGATTTCTGAGCTGCTGAAGGCGGGGCTGCTGCCGCATCCGGAGGTCGCCATGGCCAATGGCAGGACGGTGGCGGAGAATTACCAGACGGCGGAAACTGCGGATGCGGATGTGATCCGCCCGGCCTCGGCGCCGCTGGTGGCCAATGCGGGGTTCCTGAACCTGTCGGGCAACCTGTTCGACAGCGCGCTGATGAAAACCTCGGTGATCAATGATGAATTCCGTGGCCGATATCTGTCGGATCCGCAGGACCCCAATGCCTTTGAAGGCCGGGTGATTGTTTTCGATGGCCCCGAGCAGTTCCATCAGACCATCGATGATCCGGCGCTGGATATCGATGCCCATTGCATTCTGGTGATGCGCGGCGCCGGTCCCAAGGGCTATCCCGGCGGCGCCGAGGTGGTGAACATGCGGCCGCCCTCCTATCTGATCAAACAGGGGGTGCATGCGATGCCCTGCATCGGCGACGGGCGGCAATCCGGCACCTCCGGCTCGGCCTCGATCCTGAATGCCTCGCCCGAGGCGGCGGATGGCGGCGGTTTGGCGCTGCTGGAAAACGGCGACCGGATCCGCGTCGATCTGAACGCGCGCAGCGTGAATGTGCTGCTGAGCGCAGAGGAACTGGCGGCCCGCCGCGCCCGGCTCGAGGCCGCAGGCGGTTATGCGATGCCGCAAAGCCAGACGCCCTGGCAGGAGATGTTCCGCGCCAGCGTGCGGCCCTTCTCGGACGGCATGGTGATGGAAGGAGCGACGGAATACCGCGATGTCGCCCGCAAACATCCCTTGCGCAACAACCACTGAGGGGCGGCGATGATATCGGGAAGACTGCTGTGCCTGGGCGAGCCTCTGGTCGAATTCAGCGATGCGGGCGATGGCAGCTGGCGCGGTGGCATTGGCGGTGATGTCTCCAATGTGGCCATCGCAGCCGCCCGCCAGGGCGCGGATGCGGCGATGTTGGCGCGTCTGGGCGATGATGCCTTTGGCGCCATGATCCGCCAGGTCTGGGACGATGAAGGGGTGGATCACCGCCATGTGGCGGCCGTCGCGGGGGTCGAGACCGGGCTCTATTTCATCACCTACCGCGATGGCGCCCATCACTTCGAATACCGCCGAGCCCATTCGGCAGCGGCGCAGATGCAGCCGCAGGATCTGCCGGAAGAGGCCTTTGCCGGGGTCGGTGTGCTGCATCTGTCCGGTATTTCGCAGGCCATCAGCACCTCGGCCCATGCGGCGGCGGACCGGGCGGTGGCGCTGGCGCGGCAAAGCGGGGCGAAGATATCCTATGATCCCAACCTGCGGCTGAAGCTCTGGCCGCTGGAGCGGGCGCGCGCGGCAGCGGAGGCGACCATCGCCCAGGCCGATATCGTGCTGCCGGGATACGAGGATGCGCGCCAGCTGACCGGGCTGGACCGGCCCGAGGATATCCTCAGCCATTATCGCGGCCTTGGCGCCGGGCTGGTGGCGATGACCATGGGCGGGCAGGGGGTGCTGGTCTCCTTTGATCAGGAGGTGCAGCATTTCTCCGCGCCAAAAGTGCAGGAAGTCGATGCCAGCGGCGCCGGTGATTGCTTTGACGGCGCCTTTCTGGCGCAAGTACTGCAGGGGCGCGGGGTCCCGGAGGCCGCACAATATGCCACGGCGGCGGCGGCCCTGTCGGTGACGCGCTATGGCGCGGCGCTGTCCGTCCCCACGGCGCAGGAGGTCAAAGCCGCCTTTCCGGATCATGTCGTGCCGGGCTGCCGCGCCTGACTTGGGGCTTGGCAGCGCAGAGCGCTTAAAATACGAGGAGACCCTGAAGGCTGTCGTGCCTTTGACCTTACCGTGCCACCCTCATGACGGAAGCAGAGACATGACCTGGGACAAACGCCTTTTCGATCTTTTCTTTGCCACGCTGCTGATCGTGATTCTGGGGCCGATCCTGCTGTTGCTGCTGCTCTGGCTGCTGCTGAAGGAGGGGCGGCCGCTGTTTTATGTGGCAGAGCGGATGAAAACGCCGGACCAGCCCTTTGACCTCTGGAAGCTCCGCACCATGACCGTGGTGGCCGAGGATGTCGGCGTCTCTGGCGGTGACAAGGCGGCGCGCATCACCCGCACTGGTGCCTGGCTGCGGCGCAAGCGGCTGGATGAATTCCCCCAGCTCTGGAACATCCTCAAAGGCGATCTCAGCTTTGTCGGGCCGCGCCCGCCGCTGCGCCAATATGTGGAGGCCCATCCCGAAGTCTATGAAAAGGTGCTGAAAAGCCGCCCCGGCGTCACGGGCCTCGCTTCGATCACCTATCACAAGCACGAGGCGGCGCTGCTGGAGCGCTGCACAAGCCGCGAGGAAACCGATGCGGTCTATTCCCGCATCTGCGTGCCCGCCAAGGCGCGGCTGGATCTGATTTACCAGCGCCACCGCAACATGTGCTATGATTTCGACCTGGTGTTCCAGACCATCGGCAATATCTTCCGCCGCGGTTAGGGCAGATGATGCGCCGACCAGCCTTAGAAAGGTCGCCATTGTGGTTCGCTCATGTTTTTGTGAAAAAGTGCATTGTTTATAATATACCGTGCTTACGCCAAAACCCGAAATTTTTCGTGAGTGACGACCCTGAAGCTATCTGACACTTGGTTTCGGAAGGTTTCCCACTGGTTGGGCAGGGTCTCCCGAAAGAACTTCAGGATCGCATC
>NZ_JBDOQR010000078.1:0-18091 GCF_039839315.1 Phaeobacter sp. CAU 1743
CCGATCCGCCCAGCTCCAGGCGTTTGCGCGACCGCAGACGCCGCTCGGCGCGAAAAACGCTTGTCCAGCGGGCAAAATCAGGCGATCTTGACGTCAGACGGCAGGCCACTTGGGGAATGTCGGTTCAATCTGGTGACAGTATTAAGGGGTGGAAATAATGCGTGCGAAGGTTTCTTGGGGACAGAACGCAGACGAGATGGGGTTTGCCCAACCGCATAACATCTTCAATCTTTTCAACGGAATCGTCGGGAATGATGATTTCCCTATCAAGACATCAACTGACCGCGCCCTGGTCGTTGAGGGGCAGTTGGGGTTTGCGGGCTTTCCGCTCGACCTGCGGATGACGATCAAGGGCGTCGGTTTCACCTATCAGGGCGATGAGGTTACCGGCGGGGAGATTCGCCACATCAAGGTGGAGCAACTGACCGATGATGGTGGGACCGCCAAGATCTTCAACATGCGGGGCCTACGGATCGATGTTACCGATCTGACCGAAGCGATGGAGTTCGAGGACAACGGTGGTTTTGATGGCACCGTAGAGGAACTGCTTTATGGAAATGGCTGGGTTTACAATGGCGTTCCCTCGGTGGATGTCATTGACCCGGATCAGATGTTCTTTGGCTACGGCACCCAGTTCAACATGGATGGCCGGGACAAAATCTTTGGCCGCGCCGGGGACGACACCATCCTTAGCGGTGAAGGGCGTGATTTCGTGAGCGGGGGGAACGGCAACGACTTCATCCGCGGCGGGTTGGGGAAAGACACCCTGAAAGGCGGCCGAGGGGATGATGAAATCTATGGCGACGTTGGCTACTGGGACGGGCGACGCGACAAGATCTTTGGCGGTGGTGGCGATGACTACATCGAAGCTGGCGCTGGGAACGACCGTGTCAACGGTGGCCGCGGAAACGACAAGATGTATGACACTGTCGGGCGCGATACCTTTGTCTTTGGTAAGAGATCCGGTCATGACTGGATCCACGATACTGACAACAACGGTGCCGACTTGATTATCCGCACCGGCAAAGAGATCACGGTCACCTTCATCAATATGGAGGATGAGTTCAGCTCAGGCCCCTGGGCCGGGGAATATTTCGATCGCGGGTTCCTGTTGGAATGGGGGCGCAACAGCCTGCTGCTTGGAACCTATGGCGATATCGAAGATTTCGGCCTGACAGATTATACCATGCTGTGATGGTCAAAGGGCGCAGGGCGAGGAGTATCACGCCTTGCGCCCGTCAGAAGCCGTCAGAATTTGCTTACGAACGGCCCGAGCATAAAGCTGCTGCGGGCAGGTTCTTGTGTGTGGGTCCTAAGTGGGGCCGTGCCTAAACCATGTGCCGCGCGCGGGCGCCGCGTTCGATGGCTGCGGCGTGCAGGCGGTCGATGTTCAGCTCATACCGCATTTCTTCCAAAAGGCGCAGCTCGGATTCCGCCAGCGTGCCATCGGCAGCAGCCACGTCACAGGCCAGCGCATAGGCGGTTTCGAACAGGCGTTCTGGCAGGTTGTCCCGGATCAGGCCAAACAGGGCGTCCAGCCCGTCCTCCTGCTCGAATAGGTCGAAAACGGTCTGCGAGATCGTGTTGATCCGGTCGATGTCATAGTCGGCAAAGACCGGCAACATGTTGACTGCGGATTGGATCTTGACCAGCTCGGCGGTGCGGATGTTCTCGTCCGAGGCCGAAATCGCCACCATCAGCGCCACGAGGCAATCCTGCGGCGTCATCGGATGGGGGGCTTGCTCGCTCATGGGGGCAACCTTTTGTAAAACCACTGTACATCACGGACGATAGGCGGGGTTTTCTGCGGGTGCAACCATGCCGGTCCGCAGGTCGGCCCCCGGGGCGGTGTTTTGCCGCCGACAGGCGGATCCTGCAGGTTTTGTTGCGCGGGGCGACGGGGTTTGGCGCCAGTGTTTATTGACTTATGCCGCACCGGCACAATAGAGGAGGAGGCCGGATGCAAGACGCATACCGGTAAAGCGGATATAGGCCGATTGGCGGCCCCGATGGAGAACAACATGTCTGAACTGCGCGAAACCGCTCTGACGAGCAAAGCCTGGCCGTTTGAAGAAGCACGCCGCATTCTCAAACGTTATGCCAAGGGCGCGCCGGAAAAGGGCTATGTGCTGTTTGAAACCGGCTATGGTCCCTCGGGTCTGCCTCATATCGGCACCTTTGGCGAGGTTGCGCGCACCACGATGATCAAGCGCGCCTTCGAGGTGATCTCCGATATCCCGACCAAACTGATCTGCTTTTCCGACGATCTGGACGGCATGCGTAAGGTGCCGGGCAATGTCCCGAATGCCGAGAGCCTGCACGACCACTTGCAAAAGCCGCTGACCTCGGTGCCCGATCCCTTTGGCACCCACGACAGCTTTGGCCACCACAACAACGCCATGCTGCGCCGGTTCCTGGATACCTTCGGGTTCGAGTATGAATTCTACTCGGCGACCGAATTCTATGGCTCGGGCCAGTTTGACGAGATCCTGAAGCGCGCCTGCGAACGCTATGACGAGATCATGGAGGTCATGCTGAAATCCCTGCGCGAGGAACGGCGCCAGACCTATTCGATCTTCCTGCCGATCCACCCGGAAACTGGCCGCGTTCTATACGTACCGATGAAAAAGGTGGATGTGGAAAACCACAGCATTACCTTTGACGATGAGGACGGCAAGGAATGGACCCTGCCGGTCACCGGCGGCAACGTGAAACTGCAGTGGAAACCGGATTTCGGCGCGCGCTGGGCAGCGCTGGAAGTTGATTTCGAAATGTACGGCAAGGACCACAGCACCAACACGCCGATCTATGACAAGATCTGCCGGATCCTGGGCTGGCGCGCGCCTGAGCATTTTACTTATGAGCTGTTCCTCGATGAGAACGGCCAGAAGATCTCCAAGACCTCGGGCAATGGCGTGTCGATCGACGAATGGCTGACCTATGCCTCGTCCGAGAGCCTTACCTATTTCATGTATCAAAAGCCGAAAACGGCCAAGCGGATGCATTTCGATGTGATCCCCAAGGCGATGGATGAATACCATCAGCAGTTGCGAGCCTACCACGGTCAGGATCTCAAGGGGCAGCTCAACAACCCGGTCTGGCACATCCACGGCGGGGATGTGCCGGAGTCCAAGATGGTGGTGCCTTTCTCGATGCTGCTGAACTTGGCCTCTGTGGCGTCGGCGCATGACAAGGAAACGCTCTGGGGCTTTATCCGCCGCTATGCGCCCGATGCAACGCCGCAGACCCACCCCGATCTGGACGCGGCGGCGGGCTTTGCCGTCAAATACTACGAAGATTTCGTCGAGCCGCAGAAAGTGTTCCGCGCGCCGAGCGACGCCGAGCGTGCCGCGTTGGAGGAATTCCGCGGCAAACTGGCATCCTGGGATGGCGAGACCACGGGCGAAGCGCTGCAAGGCATCGTCTTTGAGGTGGGGCGCGAGCATTTCGGCAAGGAGAACATGCGCGACTGGTTTAAGGCGCTTTATGAGGTTCTGCTGGGCGCCAGCCAGGGTCCGCGCTTTGGTGGCTTCGTCGCCCTTTACGGCGTGGAAGAGACCGTGGCCCTGATCGACAAGGCACTGGCTGGCGAGCTGGTCTGAGACCACCGCAAGACAAGGATGAGAAGGGCGCCCAATGCGGCGCCCTTTTTTTGACGGCCCGCAAGCTACGCCCTTGTCATCTAATTTTTGACCTCCCGCATTCCTGGCCTAGCTAAAACATCTAGGTATCGTTGGAGGTCGCCAATGTTCAGGTTTGCAAGTTTTGTGTTTTCGCTGGTGCTTCTGGCGCTGCCTGCGGGGGCAGAGGACAGGGACCGGATCACTCGCGTGATCGGGGCCCAGATTGAGGCGTTTCGCGATGATGACGTCACGCGGGCTTTCGGTTTTGCCTCCCCCCGCATCCGCAGCCTGTTTGGCACGCCCGAACGCTTTGGTCAGATGGTCGAGCGCGGCTATCCCATGGTTCTGCGCCCAAACCAGGTCCGCTATCTGGAGCTGCGAGAGGTCGCCGGTAACCTCTGGCAACGGGTGCTGATCACAGATCAGGACGGGCGGCTGCACCTGCTGGATTATCAGGTTGTCGGGGAAGGCAGCGATTGGAAAATCAACGCCGTGCAAATCCTGAAAGTGCCACAAGGCAATGCCTGAAGGCATGAGGCCCGGTGCAGGAGCAGCGCGCGCCTGTCTGACGCCGGATTAAGCCGGACATTCTAAACCCTTTCCGATCTGCGCTGCTGGCGCGTCGTGGCATAGGAAAGGGTTTCCCATGAACAAGGTGATCACCGATGGGCTGCAACTGGCGCCTTCACCCTTCGAGGAAGGGCTGGATCAGTGGTCCAGCGGCGATGGCACGCCGGGCTCGGATACTTATGACGGGGTGGTGAACGCGGCCTATGTGGCGGCGGATGCGGATTTTGGCGGCTGCCTTGAGCTACAAAAGCTCGACAGCACGCAAAAGCTGCGTTTCATGGGAAAGACGCCGATCTTGCCGGGGTGTTACCTGCAGGTCCGCGCCCGTATCAAGGCGATCAGCGGCGCGCTTCCGACGGTGCGGGTCGCGGGCTGGGCCGGGCAGGCCAATAACAGCCACCTGTCCGGGGTGGTCGAAACCGGCACCAGCACGACGCTGACCTCGTATGGGCAGGTGGTGGAGATCACGGCCATCGTCGGGACTGGCAGTCGCAGTGGGGTGGATATGCCCTGGGGCCTTGCGGCCGACCACGGGCATTTCGGACTGGACCTGATTGGCCCCAATGGCGGCGTTGTGCGGATCGACGATATCGAGATCACCGATATCACAAGCGCCTTTCTGCGTGATATGATCAGCCTTGTGGATGTGACGGATTTCGGCGCCATCGGGGACGGGGTTCAGGACAACACAGCCGCCTTTGAAGCCGCCGATGCTGCCGCCGACGGGCGCCGGGTTCTGGTGCCGGAAGGGGAATTCTATCTGGCCGAAACGGTGTCGATGTACAATGAGATGGTGTTCGAAGGCACGCTCTCCATGCCGACAGACAAAATGTTGCTCATGCGGCGCAATTTCGATTTTCCCGCCTATGCCGCTGCCTTTGGTGACGAAGAGCTTGCCTTCAAGAAGGCATTTCAGGCGCTGCTCAACAACGTGGATCATGAATCGCTGGATCTGCGGGGGCGCGTGATCACCGTGACAAAACCGATCGACATGCAGGCGGCGGTGCCGAACCGCAGCTCTTATGCCACCCGCCGGGTGATCCGCAACGGTCAGTTTTCCGCCGTGGGCGGCGCGGCCTGGGATACCGAAACCGTGAGCTCTCAGGCGACCTACGACAGCGGCGATCCGCGCAAGCTGCGCAACGTGGCCAATATCGCCAATATCGCCATTGGCGCATTGGTCGAAGGCAGCGGGGTGGGGCGGGAAATCTACGTGCGGGCCAAGAACACCGGCGCGGGTGAGCTGACGCTGAACGCGCCGCTTTATGACGCGGTGGGCACGCAGAATTTCACCTTCAAGGACTTCAAGTATCTGCTGGATTTCTCCGGCTTCAGCCAACTCAGCAAATTTGGCATGACCGAGGTCGAGGTGCAGTGCAATTCCCATTGCAGCGCCCTGCGCCTGCCGTCGGCGGGCACCGTCTTCAGTCTCGATCATTGCTTCATCTCCAGGCCCAAGGATCGCGGGATCACCTCGATCGGGTCGGGCTGTCAGGGCATACTGGTCGACAATTGCCAGTTCCTGTCCGCCGAAGAGCCGCTTGATGTGCCGGACCGGAGCAGCGTGGCCATCAACGTCAACGCCAATGATGCCAAGCTGCGCAACAACCGTGCCAGCAAATTCCGCCATTTTGCGCTGTTGGCCGGGGCGAATAATACGGTCACCGGCAACCATTTCTTTCAGGGTGACAGTATCGCCAATGGCGTGCGCACCGCCGGGCTGGTGCTGACGAATACCTATTGTTCGACGACCGTGTCCGACAATTACATCGACAATTGTTTTGTCGAATGGACGAACGAACAGGACCCGACGCCGGATTTCAGTTCAGGCTTTTCCTTCAGCGCCCTGTCGATCACTGACAATGTGTTTCTGTCTGGTGAGGTCGCGCCCTGGTTCAGCTATATCGTGGTCAAACCCTATGGCACCGGGCATTTCCTGAACGGTGTCACGGTCTCGGGCAACAAGTTCCGGTCGATCAATGGTTTCATAGACCGGGCTGAACGGGTGGATACCAGTTTCTCCGGGCTGGATTTCAGCCGCAGCAAGATGGTCTTTTTCGAAGGCAATACCTTTCACGGGATCACCTCTCCCGCCGCCAGTCCTCTGCGGCTGGAATACACCCAAGGCAGCGCCGCCACGACCTGGACCATCGACACGGATGGGCAGCTGCCGTTTGAAGGCCACGCGCGCAAGGTGGATGCGATTACCGCTCTGGGGCCGATCAGCACGTCTGGTGGCAGCAAACGATATGCCATGCCCTATGCCGAGGTCGAGCAGGGTAGCGGTAAGGACCGGGTCAAGCTGAACTGGCAGGACGCGGTCAAAGGAGAGGTGCAGGTGATCGTGCGGGTGGACCGCTAGCGCGCCACTCAGGCGGGGGGCGTCAGATCTTCTGGGGTCAGAACAAAGGCCTTGCCAAAGCCGCCGTTCAGATGTCCTGCTGTCACGTCCAGCCGGACAAAGGCAAAATCGCCAAACCCGATGTAGAGCTTCGCCTTGGGGTGGTCCTGCAGGTAATGCGCGGCCAGGCGGGCGTGTTCTTCGCCGGTATTGGGGATGAACTGCGCATGGCCCTGCAGGCTGAGCCGGGGATGCGTCAGGGGATCACCCTTGTCACCCGGCTCCCCGACGAGAAAGGAACAGGCCGCGTTGTTCTGCAAAGCACGCGTATGGGAGGAGAGGGTCGAGATCAGGCTGATCGGATGCCCTTCTGGCGACAGGCCAAAGGCCACACGCGTGACCAGCGGTGTGCCATCCTCGGTAATGACACCCAGGGCGGCGAAACGTGCCTTCTCCATCAGTGACTGGGCAAGGCTACGCGCCTCGTCATCGGTGGGGCGGATTGGATCTGTCATCGGATTGTTGTCCTGAGCCTGTTTCAGAACCTATGCCACAGGGATATTTTAAGGCCAAGGCTCTGACTGTTGGCCTGTTTGTGCTCCAGCCCCACAACCAGTTCCTGACCGGGTGCCGTCCGGTAGCGCAGACTTGGGGTGATGGCATAGGTCAATGGCGCCCCGACGCTGCGGGAGGTTTCGATCTGCAGCATTGGCGACAGGGCCGATCGGGTGTTGAGGCCAAAGGTGGCATCAAGTTTCCAGATCGGATCGGGGAGGCTGGCCCGGTATTCGTAACTGGCATCCAGCGAGATCCAGCCGCTGGCGCGGGCGGTCGTGAAATCATGCCCGAAGGACAGGGTGGCGCGGGACATGGGACTCCAATAGCCACGCTGGTGACTGCCGCCACCCGCGACTGTCAGCGCCAGCCGGGGCCGGGTTTCCCCGGTGGTCAGCGGGATCCGGGCAAACAGCAGGGCGTGGCCCGTTTGCCGGTCGTTCTGGTTCAGATCCACCCCAAGGGTCAGCCGCGGCGACCAGCCGTATTCCCCGAAATACCCCAGCTCATGGCGCAGAGTGCCATCCTCGGTCTGCCGCAGGGTGGCGCTGGCGGCAACAAAACCCTGGCCTGTCTGACGCAGCCAGGCCCCAGCCAGCGCGGGCGGCGCCAGAAGCAGGCTGAACAGGCCGGAGAGGATCCAGATCCGCAATTGAAACTCCCTTGGGTTGCTTTGCTGACTTGAAATCTACCTTTGGATGTTTTTGCCACAAGCTCAAGTTGCACGCGGAAAACAGTCTTGTTTGCGGCAAAATCGTCGTAGGGTGGAGGTGTTCAGGGCCAATCACGGGAGGAAACGATGCCGACAATTTCCAAAACGGCCGATATTCAGACGGTCATCACCACTTTTGAAATGACACCGGGAACCTGTCAGGATCTGCTGGATGCGCTGACAGACGCCTATGACAATTTCATTTCCCGGCAGCCAGGGTTCATTGCGGCGGGGCTGCATGTGAATGATGCGCAAACCCGGATCGCAAACTATTCCCAGTGGAAACGGCGCGAGGATTTCATGGCGATGCTGCGCTCGGAGGAAATGCGTGAACGCAACCGCCAGATCAGCGCCCTGTGCCGCAGTTTCGAACCGGTGATGTACGAAGTTGCCGCCACCTTTGACTGAGATCTGCAAATAGACTGATATGGATCAAGGCCTTGGGGGCACGCGCCGGGCATGTTGTCCCCAAGCCCGAATGACTGGAGGACCCAATGTATCACAATATTCTTGTACCGATTTCCTTTGACCCTGACCGCGATGTATCCGCGCCTTTGAAACTGGCACGCCTCTTGGCGACGCCTGAGGCAAAGATCACCCTGCTGCATGTGGTGGAACAGATCCCGTCCTACGCGATCACCTATATGCCGGCCGATTACATGGCCGAGGCCCGCGCCGCGCTGGAAAGCGAGCTGTCGGCACTGGCGGATACCCTGCCCAATGCCAAAGGTATGGTCATTGAAGGGCATTCGGGGCGGTCGATCCTCGATTGGGCCGAGCAGAACAACCCCGATCTGATCATTATCGCCTCCCACCGTCCGGGCATGCAGGATCTGCTCTTGGGCTCGACCGCAGCGCAGGTGGTGCGGCACGCCGGTTGCGCCGTGCATGTGGTACGCTGAGGTGATCTGGAACGGTAATTCCTGAACTTTCAGAAGTGAGAACGGGGGCGTGTGTATCGTGCCCCCGATCTGTTTTGATCCGATGCCTAACCGGATCGACAGGTCTGATCATCCAGCCAGCCCGACCAAACGGTGCAAAGCCACGGCGGCCAGCCGCACGGCTGTGCTGCCCGGCTGTACGCCCTTCAACAGAGCGGAGCGGAGCAGCGCCTTGTTGGAATTCAGCGCATCGGCAATGCGGGAATAATAGACCTGTTTTTCCTCTGGCGCCCGCAGCAGGATGGTTTCGGCTTGCTGGATCGCCTTCCGCGTCTGTTGTTTCATCCTCGGCAGGGCAGAGGGTTTGACCGGAGTGTATACCTCAAACCCACGACGTTTGGGTTTCGTACCCGGATCGCGGTTCTTGGCAATCGCAGCGCTAAGGGTGTTCTCGACAAGGTCCAGCGCCTTTTGCGCTTCGGAATAGGCCGTGTTGCCGCGCAGTTTGTCGCCAGACCGTTTGTAAACCAGCCGGTAGCAATCGTAGCGGTAGACCCAATCGACATTCTCGCAACGGCTGAAGCCCCGCGAAAGCGTCTTAGCGACCGTATTGCTTGTTGCGGCGGACAGGCCGACAGAGGACCCGCTGCCTCCGTAACCTGCATCGCCGCCAGCGTGAAGCGCTCCGGCAGAAATCAAAAACAGACCGAGGGTGGCAACGCGAAAAATACTCATAAACAAAACTCCTGTGTACCCATGTCAGGCTAACACAGAATGATGATCAGGCAAGGAGGCAAACCGGGACAGGGGGCGTCTTGCAGCCCCCTGCACAGGATCTGAACAGGCTCAGATTACTTCCATTTTCGTTTCACATTGCCGCCGCGTTGTCCCGGCTTGCCCGCCGTGGACCTGCCACGCGTTTTCACCGCAGCCTCAGCAGCCGCATCGACGGCGGATTGGCGGGCCAGCGGATCGTCCGAGACCGCCAGATCCACGGCCTCCAGTCGTTTGACCTCGTCCCGCAGGCGGGCGGCTTCCTCGAACTCGAGGTTCTCGGCGGCCTTGCGCATCTGCTCCCGCAGCCCGTTGAGGTGGGCTTCGAGATTGGCTCCATGCATCGGCTTGTCGATATTGGCGGTGACGCGGTTCATGTCCACATCGCCCTGGTAGAGACCCGCCATGACGTCCTCGACGTTCTTCTTGACGGTTTCCGGCGTGATGCCGTGTTCCTCGTTATAGGCGATCTGCTTGGCACGGCGGCGGTCGGTTTCTCCGATGGCCCGCTCCATCGAGCCGGTGATGCGGTCGGCATACATGATGACACGGCCATCGGCGTTCCGCGCCGCGCGACCGATGGTCTGGATCAGCGAGGTTTCAGAGCGCAGGAAGCCTTCCTTATCGGCATCCAGGATGGCCACCAGCCCGCATTCGGGAATATCAAGGCCCTCCCGCAAGAGGTTGATCCCCACCAGAACATCAAAGGCGCCAAGCCGTAGGTCGCGCAGGATTTCGATCCGCTCCAGCGTGTCGATGTCGCTGTGCATGTAGCGCACCTTGATACCCTGCTCGTGCAGGTATTCGGTCAGATCCTCGGCCATGCGTTTGGTCAGCACGGTACAAAGCGTACGGAAGCCATCGGCAGATACCTTACGGATCTCGTCCAGCAGGTCGTCCACCTGCATGTCGACGGGGCGGATTTCGACCATTGGGTCCAACAGACCCGTGGGTCGGATCACCTGTTCGGCAAAAACGCCGCCAGCCTGTTCCAGTTCCCACGCGGCGGGGGTGGCCGAGACAAAGACCGACTGCGGCCGCATTGCATCCCATTCCTCAAACTTCAGCGGGCGGTTGTCCATGCAGGAAGGCAGCCGGAAGCCGTGTTCGGCCAGGGTGAACTTGCGCCGGTGGTCGCCCTTGTACATGGCGCCGATCTGCGGCACGGAGACGTGGCTTTCGTCAGCAAAGACAATCGCGTTGTCAGGGATAAATTCAAACAGGGTAGGGGGCGGCTCTCCGGGCGCGCGGCCCGTCAGATAGCGCGAATAGTTCTCGATCCCGTTGCAATGGCCCGTCGCTTCCAGCATTTCAATGTCGAAATTGGTGCGTTGCTCCAGCCGCTGCGCCTCCAGAAGCTTGCCGTCGCCAACCAGCTGATCCAGCCGCAACCGGAGCTCTTTCTTGATCTCGATAACCGCCTGGTTCAGCGTCGGTTTCGGCGTCACATAGTGGGAGTTCGCATAGACCCGGATCTGATCGAAGGACCCCGTGCGCTCCCCGGTCAGCGGATCGAATTCGGTGATCGCCTCCAGTTCCTCGCCAAAGAACGACAGTTTCCACGCGCGGTCCTCAAGGTGTGCCGGGAAAACCTCAAGCGTGTCGCCCCGCACCCGGAACGAGCCGCGCTGGAACGCCTGATCGTTGCGCTTGTACTGCTGGGCCACCAGATCGGCCATCACCTGCCGCTGGTCGTACATCTCACCGACCTTCAGATCCTGGGTCATTGCCGAATAGGTCTCGACCGAGCCGATACCGTAGATACAGGAGACCGAGGCGATGATGATCACGTCATCGCGTTCCAGAAGCGCCCGCGTGGCCGAGTGGCGCATCCGGTCGATCTGTTCGTTGATCTGGCTTTCCTTCTCGATATAGGTGTCGCTGCGCGGCACATAGGCCTCCGGCTGGTAGTAGTCGTAGAAGGATACGAAATACTCGACCGAGTTCTCCGGGAAGAAACCCTTGAATTCACCGTACAGCTGCGCCGCCAGCGTCTTGTTCGGGGCCAGAATGATGGCCGGGCGCTGGGTTTCCTCGATCACCTTGGCCATGGTGAAGGTCTTGCCCGTACCAGTGGCGCCCAAGAGCACTTGATTGCGCTCACCTTCGTTGACGCCGGCGCTCAGCTCCGCAATTGCGGTGGGCTGATCCCCGGCCGGGCTGAACTCCGTGTTCATCACAAAGCTCTTGCCACCTTCCAGCTTGGGGCGCTGGACGGCCTCGCGTTCGGTCATCATCGGCAGCGATTTGTCGGAATGGGCGTAGGGCATTGGCGCTCCTCAGTCTGGCGGCCATACACTTGATCTCTTTTTGTTCCAGATCAAGGGGGCAGGGGCAAGTCCTGGGCAAGTTCCCGAAAAATTGCACGGCACTGCGACGGAGCTTGCGGCCTGCTGCGTTGCAGAAAGAGTGGCGTAAAACGATCCGGGGACAAAACCATGCGGAAGCTTATTTTCTGGAGTCATTTGACGGTCGGCCTGATGGTTGCCCTTGTGGTGCTGATGCTGTCACTGACGGGGCTGTTGCTAACCTATGAGGCGCAGATCACCCGTTGGGCGCAGACACCCGCCGTGTCCGAAGTGGGCACAGAGAGGCTGTCTGCGGATGAACTGGCAGGCATCGCCCCGATTGAAACAGGGGGGCGGGCGACAGCGCTTCGTTTTGCAAAAGATCCGGATGCCCCCGTGGCCGTGCAGGTCGGGCGAAATTCCACACTGTTTCTCGATCCATTCACCGGCGATTTACTGCCGGAACAGGGTGCGGGAGTCGCTGCATTCTTTTCCACGGTTGAACATCTGCACCGCTGGTTTGCGCTCTCTGGCGATGGGCGCGATCTGGGCAGGGCGGTGACAGGGGCCGCGAACCTTGGCTTTCTGTTCATTCTGGCAAGCGGCCTCTACCTTTGGTGGCCCCGGGCGTGGAAATGGCGGATTGTCCGCATGAACCTGTGGTTTCGCAAAGGCCTGCCCAGCAGCAAGGCCCGCGATTACAACTGGCACCATGTCTTCGGCTTCTGGGCGCTTGTGCCCCTGCTGGCGATTGTGGTGTCAGGCGTGGTGATCTCTTACCCCTGGGCCAGCGATCTTGTGTTCCGCCTTTATGGCGAAGAACCGGTGCAACTGCGTCGGCGGGCAGGGGCCGGGCAGGGCGCGTCGGACGCCGTGGCCGAGGTTTCAGGTCTCGATCTGGCGCTGTTGCAGGCCAGCGCGAATATTCCGGACTGGCAGCGGATGGAAGTTGCGCTGCCGGTTGCAGAAAAAATCCGCATCACCGTCGACAGCGGCACCGGCCGCCAGCCGACGAAACAGGTAACGCTGACCATGGATGCCCGGGATGGGGCGGTATTGGATCGCAGTGACTTCTCTGACCGCAGCGCGGGTCAGCAGGCGCGGATATTCCTGCGGTTCCTGCATACCGGAGAGGTTTTTGGCCTATTGGGGCAGACTTTGGCGGGGTTGGCGGCCGCATTTGCTCTGGTGATGACCTATACCGGCGCGGCGCTCAGCTATCGCCGCCTGATCCAACCGCTGTTGCGGCGCAGGCGCAGCAGGCAGACGGGTTAGCATTGTCGCAATACTAAGGATAAATCGATCTTGCCGCAGCGCGCGTATCATCGCATATAGGCAGCATCGGATGAGTAGGAGACTGCAATGCAAGCGCGTATTTACCGGCCAGCGAGAAACGCCATGACCTCGGGCATGGCCAAGACGCGGAAATGGGTTCTGGAGTTTGCACCCGCAAGCGCCCGCGAGGTTGATCCTCTGATGGGCTGGACTTCCTCTGCCGATACCCAAAGCCAGGTCCGCCTGCGCTTTGACAGCAAGGAAGAGGCGCTGGAATACGCCAAGGATCACGGCATCACCGCCGAGGTGGTCGAACCGAAGACCCGCAAGACCAACATCCGCCCCGGCGGCTATGGCGATAACTTCGCCACAAACCGCCGCGGTCCCTGGACCCACTGAACCTGTAAATCGGGGCAAGGTTGTCGCGGAATCGGGGCAAAGATTTCGCGGAGCCTCAGATTTAGATATTGGTGAGCGCGGCGCACAGCATGTTGATGCTTGTCGCATCGCCGCCGGAATCCCCCCGAACGCGATTTCCTCAGGGCGACCCAACCGGTCGCCCGTTGTATTTCCAGATCTGCCAGAGTGCCCATCATGATCATTACCCACCTCGTCACCCACAATGGCGGTTTCCACGCGGACGAACTTCTTTCCTCGGTTATCCTGACCCGCCTGTTCCCGCAGGCGGAGGTGGTGCGCACCCGTGACGCCGCGTGGATCACCCCCGGTGAGGGCAAGATCATCTATGATGTGGGCCGCGAGTATGACGCTGAGGCGGGTATTTTTGACCACCACCAGCGCCCCAATCCCGTGCGTGAGGACGAACAGCCCTACAGTTCCTTCGGTCTGATCTGGAAGCATTACGGCCTTGACTACCTCCGCGCTTTGGAGATCCCCGAGGCCGATCTGGAAGACATCCACGCCAGCTTTGAGCAGAGCTTTGTCCTGCCCATCGATCTGATCGACAACGGCGCGATGAACCCTTCGGTTGCAGGTCCGCTGACGCCTTTGACCCTCTCGGTCCTGTTGGAGAGCCTGAAGCCCGTCTTCGACAACCGCGGCAATGACGCGGACGATAAAGCCTTCGCAGAGGCGCTGCCGATCGCACGGGCGTTTGTCGAGGCGTCGATCAACAAGAAAGCCGCCAAGCGTCGTGCCGAAGCCATGGTCATCAAGGCGATCCACGATGCTGGCACCTCGCGCATTCTAGAATTGCCAATGGGCATGCCCTTCCGCTCAGCCATTGAGGCGACTGGCGCGGACCACCTGCTGTTTGTGGTGGCCCCGCGTGACAATGACTGGTCCATCGGCGGTATTCGCATCAGCGGTGACAGCTTTGAACAACGCGCCGATCTGCCCGCCGCATGGGCTGGCCTGACCGACGAGGCATTGGAAGAAGCCAGCAGCGTCAAAGGCGCAAAGTTCTGTCACAACGGACGGTTCATCGCGGTTGCCAGCAGCCGTGAGGCAGCCCTGAAGATGGCCGAACTGGCCGTCGAAGAGGCTAAGCGCACAGGCGCCGCAGCCTGATCTCGCCGCAGCCTGATCTCGTAGGAGGGCACGATGGATTTCCTGCTGAACGGAGACGAACCGGGGCGAACCACGATCCTTCTGGCCCATGGTTCTGGCGCAGCGATGGACACCCCTTGGATGGATACGGTTGCCGAAGGGCTGGATGCCCAAGGCTTCCGCGTCGCCCGCTTTGAGTTCAGCTACATGTCCGCCCGTCGCACTGGCGGCTCTAAACGCCCACCGGCAAAGGCCGACACCTACGCGCCAGAATTCCTCGCCGCCATTGATGCGCTTGGCTGCGATGGTCCGCTGATCATTGGTGGGAAAAGCATGGGCGGCCGCGTGGCCAGCCTGATCGCTCAGGACCTTTATGACGCGGGGCGGATCAAAGGCATGCTGTGCCTCGGCTTCCCGTTCCATCCGCCGAAGAAGCCCGGCAATCGACGTGGTGAGAACCTTGCCGAGATCACCTGTCCAACCCTCATCTGCCAAGGCACCCGCGATCCATTCGGCACGCGGGAAGAGGTGCAGGAATACGATCTGTCCAATGCCGTGACCCTGCACTGGCTGGAAGACGGCGATCACGACCTGAAGCCCCGTAAACGGGTGACTGGCAAGACGCTTGAGGACCAACTCCTTGAGCTCGCTGAACAAGTCAAGGCCTGGGCAAATTCCTGCTTCTGATTGGCTTCGTCAATGTTCGGCTGGAGAAATCTAGGCGCCAATTTCGGCCCAATCCGGCCCTGCGTGTGAGACAGCGCGTATGACCGCTCGAAGCCTTTACCCGTGTCGTAAGCTACCTGGAAGCGGGAAAATGGTATTTGACGCTGTCACTACGGTTTCGATGGTTGAGGCGTTCCAGACCGCGATCCCCCTTTGCGATCTCCCCGAATATCTCGGCGCAACGAAACGGCAAATTGAAGTTCTCTCTCTCGGAGGAATTGTCCTCCCGCTGATCTTAAGTACGGAACGCGGCTGGGTTCGGCACGTCTTCTTTGGTCGATCGCACCTTGATGAGCTACTGGCAAAAATCGCCGGTTCGCCGACAACACCGGTGTCCGGCGAACCGGCGATTTGCATCCGATCTTTTATGCTTGCCAGCGCGGGGCCGACCGATTTGAGTACCTGTTTTCCGAAATTCTCAACGGAAACATCCCGGCCTTCCGACATCCCCGCAAGCAAGGGATTGGATTACTCCTTGTAGATGTTGTCCCCTTGGTGTCCGCGAAAAACGCAGCCTGACCTACCCCCGCAGATCTTGAGATGGAGCCCGCTTCGCATGACTTTTCTTTTTCTATTTCAGGGAGTTCGCGGGATCTTGCCCCTATTCTCGCGGCATCCTTGCTCCGAGGGAGGAAAGGCGTAAAATAAGGTTTTGAAATCATGTTGAATTTTTTGCTACGTGGAAACAACTTTGCCCCGACTTACAGAACCAAAGATGCCCGAAACCGTGATTGTACCGGCCCGTCCTTCGGATCCCGATGCGGCGATTCTGATCCGGCGCCACCTGGATCAGATGGCCGCGCAATCTCCGGAAGAGAGCTGTCACGCGCTGGACGGCAGTGGTCTTGAAGGTCCGGACGTGCAGTTCTTCCTGCTGCGCCGCGATGGTCTGGCGATCGGTATGGGCGCGCTGAAGCGGCTGGCGGATAACACCCGTGAGCTGAAATCGATGCACACGCTCTCTGAGGCCCGCGGCAGTGGCGCGGGCAGGGCCATTCTGGACCATCTCCTGAAACTTGCCCGTCAGGAAAACGCCTCTGGCATTTACCTGGAGACCGGCTCTACCCCAGAGTTCCTCCCTGCGCGAAAGCTTTATGAAAGCTACGGATTTTCGGAGTGTCCGCCCTTTGGGGACTACAGTGAAGATCCCTGGTCTGTCTTTATGCATCTGGACCTGTCAGCCGCGCCTTGACCCTTGCATTGCGGGTGTCGTAACTGGTCCTCAGCGGTCCCTTAGCTCAACTGGATAGAGCAGCTGACTTCTAATCAGCAGGTTCGGGGTTCGAGTCCTCGAGGGATCGCCATTCTTTCGAATGTGCCAGTAACCCATAACATTGCACGTTTTGTCGACTTTCATGCACAGCTACTGTCAAGGGAAAATTTTATTTTCGATATGGGGCACCCTCAAGATGCTGATATACAACAGGTATTTGCCAGTTTTCGACGCCCAGTGGCCGACTGCAAACCTCAGATCACGAGATTGCGTAGGATGGCTTCCACTTCGTCACGAAGGTAGATAGGCCCAACATTCACGCCATCAGGCTGGAAAGCATGGACATCTCCAGCAGCCAAGGCCGCAAGAATCGTATTTCGGTGCATGCCACTTTCTTCAGCCATGACCGTTGGCGTGGTGAAGGTTTCATGGAAAGCGGTGATGTCAGAGCTGGTCATCCGCCACTGTGGACGCTTCATCACCGGGTGTGAAATCTCAGTCGCGGGTGTATGTCCCCCTTCTATTAGTGCCAAGAAAGCGCCCTTCTCCCGAACTCCGATTGAGCGCGCGAACGCGGCTGCACTGATTTCGTTCCCAATTGTGGTCGATTTTGCACCTTGAGGTCCGTGCTTCGTCAACCGCTCAACTTCGGCGATTTGCACGACGAACCCGCGGTAGCCGAAGACGTCCCTGCGTTTGCCGACACCCAAATTCCCGTCCCGGATCTCAGTGACTACGCGCCCGACCGAAACGCCCAGTCTCTTATGAACAAGTTGGATGGTGTCTCAGCCCGGTGTGTCTTCATCTATCGGAATGGCCTGGAGTTCCAGTTCCTCAAGTAGGGCCAAGCCATCACGCACGCGCCATGGCGATTTGATCGTCCTCACTTTAGTTCGGGGGACGAGTACGCCGTCCGCCTCAAGAGACTTTAATTCCGCAAGCGTAGCGCCGATTGCTCGGCGCATCGCAATCGGACCAACGAGTGTTGGAATCTCCTCCAAAAGGGCTTGAAATTCCTGCGCGTTGAAGGTCTTGCGCGCATCACTGCGGGCGTCATCCGAGCTGAACGCACCTGCTTCTGTCAGGAAGTCGTTCAGGACTGCCGTCCCTATGCCGGTTTCTTTGCTGGCAGAGGTCAGAGAATGAAGTCTTCGCTCGACCATGATTTGACCAAGGATCTCCTCTCCAGCTGCGATTGGCCAGATCTCCAAGACGTGAGCTCTGACTATATCCCGGAAGCCGTCGAAGGCATCATCATGGCGATAGAGGCGATCAAATGTTTTGAAGATCGGGGCGAGTTCGCCTCTCGTGACTGCGTCGCCTCCATCTTCGGCAAGCGTCAGGCGCCCCAATTCTTCCCGGATTGCGTCAGGCCCTTGCGAGGCGACTACGAAGCCCAAGGACTTTGCTTTGCGATCCTCGGATTCTTCTCCTTGCTTGTTGAGGAGAGCTGCCCCGAGCAGACCGCAGAATGTCATGGCTGCAAATAACGGTTGGGGGGAATGTCCCGAACGATGTTGAAAAGCGTTTCGGGCGACGCTGCGGATTTCATGGTTATGCGGCTTGATCCAACGGGTCAACCAGCGCATCATTTTGTGGGTCGCGGTGTTTTTCCAATGCGGCC
>NZ_JBDOQR010000079.1:0-17865 GCF_039839315.1 Phaeobacter sp. CAU 1743
GCCTGCGATGTCGTAGTCTTCTTCATGGTGTTGCTTTCCTTTCGGTTTGATCACCCCGAGCCTACGGCTCAGGGAAAGCAACGCCACCCTTCAGGCAAACTTCAACATCAACCGGGACATCCCCAGGTCCTGAGCGCGCCCGAGGCAAGGTGGGCCGCCGCCATGCGTTCCGGAACCAGCGCCAGACCATGCCCATCAATCGCTACGCGCATTACCGGGTTGATAGTGTTGAAGCAGGTTTGTCCCTTTACCTTCACGTTGATTTCATTGCCTTCCTTGTCCTGGAACTCCCAAGCGTAGAGCGAACCATGCGTGGACAGTCGCAGGTTTACACAGCGGTGATCGCCTAGGTCCTGCGGTTTGTCCGGCACGCCAACTGTGTCAAAATACTCGGGTGCTCCGACACAGATCATCCGTTCATCGGGACCGATGCGCATGGCGATCATTCCATCGCTGACCTGATCCCCGTAGCGAACTCCGGCATCGCATTGTGATGCCGCTAGATCAGTATATCCGTAGTCCATCACTAACTCGACGTTGACTGCGGGATATTCCTTTAACACCGGCGACAGCTTTGGCCAGAGGATCGTTTCAATCGCATATTCCACCGCGACTATTCGCACTGTGCCGGTGGGTTGATCCCGAGAGTCGTTGAGCGCCTTGAGCCGGGCCTCGATCTTTTCAAAGGCGGGATTCAGGGTTGCGAGTAGGTCCTCGCCTTCCAGGGTTGGTGCCACCGAACGGGTTGTGCGGGTCAGCAGCCGCAGCCCGAGGCGCTTTTCCAAACTCTTGATGGTGTGGCTTAGGGCGGATTGTGAGACGTTGAGCCGGGCAGCTGCCTTGGTGAAACTCCGCTCCTCGGCAACGGCGGCCAAGGCAATGAGATCGTTGATGTTTTCGCGCAGCATGAAGGAGGCCTTGATCTGGGTGTCGATGATCATGTCCGGTCTCCCTCAAGATATATGGCCGGGGCACATAAAGTCCATTGATTGACCCGCCCCCTGCTGTCTCTGCATTTGTTGAACCGTGAGGCCAGCGATGCCGTGCGGCCTATTGGCGGTAATCTTCGTCCGTGACGTGGTCGCCCCACACGACAGCGGCGCCCTCAACACTGCCCTGAATGGCGTAATGTGCCACTGAGGTTTCATCCGTTGCGCCATGCCAATGTTCTAACATTCGGCGGACATCAGACCACATCGCCAGCTTGGATAATCTGTTTGGGCTGCCCGCGTTCTTGGGCCCATCCGGTGCCATGTGTCACTACCAGCATCTGACCAGCAGTATGGGAATGCCAAGCCGAGCGCGCGCCGGGGAGAACGATTACCTCACCTGCGCTGACATCGTTCGTGTGGAGCAGAAGAACCGGAGAGAAGTCGGCCGTGCCAGTCAAAAATTCCTTGCTTCCCAACGTGCCGGGGCGGTCTTCCGTGTGTGTAATCTCCACTGATTGCGCAAACTTGCCGATGTGCAAGGCGCGAGGGGTTAAGTCGGGTCATGTCAGGTCGTCTCCTTCATTTGAGAGGCGGCCAATTGGCCTTTGCGGCAAGAGCACCATTGCCTGTTTGCAAAAATTGGGGGCTGTGGAGACGTGACTAATGCCGGGCAGTTGGGACACATACATGACGTCGCTTCATGAATTGCATGTGCCATGACTACGGACGGTGCCAAACGATCAGTTCGGTTAAATGCGCTTATTTCTGAGCGTACGTCATGAGTGTTAGTTGCCGCAGCCTCTCAATCCGACGGGTCGTGCCTGCTATCTTGGTATCAGAAAACGACCCCTCAGGAGGCCACCATGCAAGTCTTCAAGGCTCTCGCCGGAGTCACTTTGGTGACATTCGGCGCCTTTGCGGCGCCCACGCAGCAGGCTGTCGCCTCGGAACAGACACTGGACGGAACCATGCAAATCAAAATCAGCACTCGCGAGGTCACCCTCGTCTACGACCTCAATTCCAGCCAAGCAGCGCAAGAACTCTATGCTCAATTGCCGATGATCATCGACGTGGAAAACTATGGCGGCATCGAAAAGATCTTTTACCCGCCAGAAAAGCTCGGCACAAAAAACACGCCCCTTGCGCGGAATGTGCGCGCCGGGACCCTCGCCTATTATGCGCCTTGGGGCGATGTTGTGATGTTCCATGGCCGTTTTGGAACCGCTGCCGACCTTTATGAGTTGGGTGACATCGTGTCAGGTAAAGAGGACATCTCCCGTTTGTCTGGAACGATCCAGGTCGAGAAATTAGACGGCGAATAACACAGGCCCTGCAGACGTGCCGGTTGGTTCTACGCATAGCAATCGGGATTAATGAATTTTCCTCATGACTGACTTCGTGAGAGCGCCGATTATCCTGATCAACCCAACCCTTAAATGAACTGCATCAGTGCGGGCCAATGCTGTTGAGCCTGCCGCTTCTCAAACCCTCGCGGTCCACAGCCATGCGACCGCGAACCAAAAGGAGACATCAAATGTCCGAAAATATTCAAGGTAAGGTCGTCATCATCACAGGCGCATCGTCTGGCATTGGCGAAGCGACAGCAAAACTGCTCGCCAGCAAGGGCGCGAAGGTTGTTCTGGGTGCCCGTCGGAGCGAGAAGCTCAATGCGATCGTGGAGGACATCGTAAAGGCGGGCGGCGAAGCGGTAGCGCAGGTCCTCGATGTCGTGAACCCGGCCGACAATGAGGCTATCGTGGCGCTCGCCAAGGAAAAGTTCGGCAAGGTCGATGTGATTTTCCTCAACGCAGGCTTGATGCCGGCTTCCAACGTCTCGGCGCTCAAGACAGATGAGTGGGACCAGATGGTCGACGTCAACATCAAGGGCGTTCTGAACGGTGTCGCGGCGGTGATGCCGACCTTCACCGAGCAGAAATCCGGCCACGTGATCGCCACATCCTCGGTCGCGGGTCTCAAGGCTTATCCGAGCAATGGCGTGTACTGTGGCACCAAGTGGTTTGTCCGGTCCTTCATGGAGGTGTTGCGGATGGAGGCTGCAATCGAAGGCACCAACATCCGAACCGCGACGATCTACCCGGCGGCGATCAACACGGAACTGCTGGATACGATCAGTGACGCAGCCACCGCCGAAGCTTACAAGGAAATGTACGACACCTATGGGATCTCCCCGGGCCGTATTGCAGACATCGTGGCATTTTCGCTTTCGTTGCCCGCGGATACCACAGTCAATGAGTTCACCGTTGGCCCGGCGAACCAGCCTTGGTAGGTTCGCAAGGCGGTTCGTTTTAAGTGAGCTACTCCCCGAAATTCGGACACTGACATAAGCTACGATATGCAGTCTGCTGATCTTCGACGAGAAGGAGACCAGAGATGTCTGAGCCACCCCCTGAATTTGATCAGCCCCACCCAATTGGTCCATTTTGAATGTTAGTGCATGATCGGCCTCGGTTCCATCAGGACGATGGATTCCGGGGCCGGTGAGCGGTAGCCTAGGGCACTATGTGGTCGTTTAGTATTGTATGTTTCCTCCATTGTACTATCAGGATTTGAGCCTCTCGTAAGCTGTAGAAGACTTCACCATTGAGCAGCTCATCCCTGAAGCGGGCGTTGAAGCTCTCGCAGTATCAGTTCTCCCAGGGCGACCCCGGCTCGATGTAGGCGGTTTTGGCGCCGACGGCGGCTTTTTTGCACAAGTTGGCTGAGGGATTCACTGTTTGAATCCAGCGTGATAGCTGGCTGTCATGAGCAGTTGGCGACCTACTAAGTACAAGACCAGGAACTGGCCTTCGTACAACACGGCGCTGAAGCAGCGCGGTTCGCTATCGATCTGGTTTGATGCCGAGATGAAATGGTCTGCCCCGGCGACCGGCAAGCGCGGCCGCCAGCGCGAGTTCAGCGATGCGGCAATTCAGGTTTGTCTTACGATGAAGGTGCTGTTCGGCATGCCGCTCCGGCAGACGACGGGGTTCGTTGAAAGCCTGTTGCGGCTGGCAGGCCTTGACTGGAAAGTGCCGGACTTCAGCACTCTGTGTCGCCGCCAGAAGACGCTGAGCGTCGCGATCCCCTATCGCGGAGGGACGGGTCCTTTGCACCTGCTGATCGACGCGACCGGGATCAAAGCGGAAGGTGAAGGAGAGTGGAACGCGCGCAAGCATGGCGGGAGCAAGAAACGCCTGTGGCGCAAGCTGCATCTCGGTATGGACGAGGAAACACTGGAGGTCCGCACAGTCGGCGTCACGACAAGCAATGTCGGCGATGCACCCATGCTGCCCGACTTGCTGGAACAAATCCCACCCGACCAGGAGATCGCCACCGTCACCGCTGATGGGGCCTATGACACGCGCAGATGCCACAATGTGATTGCCGCTCGGGGTGCCGCAGCCGTTCGTCAGGGAAACGGTCCCCCGGACCCTTTCCTGGGCTTCCTCACTCCCGCCGCGTAAGAACGCCCAACTTTGGAAACCAACCACGGCGGGCGCTATCGCGCGAAACGAAGCTGTGAGAGCCTCCAAATATCTCGGACGGGCACTCTGGCGAAAGTTGACCGGCTATCACCGACGAAGCCGCGCTGAGATTTGAGGAGCATCAGAAAATGATCTGGGGGATCATTTTCCCGACGAAAGGATGAACTGCGTCAAACTCCTTGGCCAAGGCCTCATGGCCCTAGACTTCGACCGGCAGGTTGCTGAACTCCAAGTCCGGACCGCGGTGCTCAATCGCTACACCGCTCTTGGCATACCCGTCACTGAGCTCGTAGGATAAGTGTGTCCAGGGAAAGGGGAACTCCGTTCACACCACGATTTGTGCAACAGAGCCGTCCCGGCGCAGTCCCGGGCGATCAACCAACGAGGTGCAATGACGGCTACATCGTCAACACATTGCTTTTCTTTGATAAAAGTGGTGCCCGGGGGCGGAATCGAACCACCGACACGAGGATTTTCAATCCACTGCTCTACCCCTGAGCTACCCGGGCACGGGAAGGCGTCTCGCCTTGGGTGTGGGCCTTCTATGCTGTGGGGCGGGCGGTGTCCAGAGGCTTTTTGAAAGAAATTTTTCAATGCCGGAACTGTGAGGGCTTTTCTCCGGAGGACCGCGATCTTTCGGTCTCTTCCAGCGCCTTTTCAATGTCTTCCGGGTCCCGACTGGGAACCGCATAGGCGCCGTTCAGCCATTGCGCCAGATCCAGGTCGGCGCAGCGACGGGAGCAGAAGGGGCGGTAGGCGCGGGCGGTTTCCTCGCCACAGATCGGGCAGCTCATCGCAGAATCTCCCGCAGGGTTGGGCGGCCGCGTTTGCGTTGCAGTTCGAAGTGGCCCAGGTTGGTCCAGCCGACCAGAACCGTTTCTTCGCTGTCGGCGCGCAGCGCGGCCCGCAGAGTGGTTTCAAAGGCGCGCCGGTCCTTTTTTGGCATCGGCGCCAGATCCAGCACGATCTGTCCGCCAAGTCCCCGAACACGCAGCGCCCGGGGCAAGTCTTTGGCGCAGGCCATGTTGGCCTTCAGGCCGGCCGCGAGAGAGGTATCGGTGCCGGTGTTGACATCGACGGCCACCAGTGCGCGCGTGGGTTCGATATAAAGGAACCCGCCGCCCGGCAGCGGTTCGCGGATACCCTTGGCCTGGTCAAGCGCGTCCAGCACACCGTGGGTTTCAAAGCCGCCCGGAGTGCGTTCGACCTCGGCCGGTTCGACCCAGTCGCGCCAGGCCCGGATATGGGGGCCGTCGCCTTCGGCGAGGGTTTCCACCTCGGTTCCATGATCGTTCAGGACCTGATCGGCCAGGGCTGCCATGGCGGCGATATCCTCGGCCACCTCATCGGCATCCGCGCCCGCGCAGGCAGAGCGCAGGATCAGGCCGTAATCTGTACCCTCCATGGCCAGATGGGCAACCTCCAGCAGGCGGTCACGCTCATCCTCGTCCCGGATCGAGCGGGAGATGTTCAGCCCCGGCGCCTCGGGGGTGACGATGGCGTAGCGGCTTTTGAACAGCAGTTTCTGGGTGACCGGGATCGCCTTGCCCGGCTCGGCATAGCCGGTGACCTGCACCAGAAGCTGCTGGCCCGGGGCCATGCCCTTGACCTGCCGCAGGAAGGCGGCGCCATCGGGAGTGTTGAGGAACATGCCGCCCTGGCCCTTGACCGGCCGGTCGGCGCGAGCGCGGTAGACGGTGCCGGGCACGGGGGCATCGCCATCGATCAGGAAATCCTCAAGCTTGCCATCGACCATCAGCGCGGCGGCCTCGTGGCCTTCGATGTGGTCCAGAACGATCGTGCGGCCCTTCATGCGGCGGCCTCCTTGTATAGTGGCCAGCCCGCGGCCTGCAGAAGATGGGCGGTTTCGCAAAGCGGTAGGCCGACGATCCCGGTAAAGGAGCCGTTGATCCAGGGGATGAGCGCCCCCGCTGGTCCCTGAATGGCATAGCCACCGGCCTTGCCCTGCCAGTCGTCACTGGCGAGATAGGCGTTCAGTTCCTCATCGCTGAGGCGCTTCATCTTGACCTGGCTGACCACGTCCTTTTGCCAGACCCTCTCGCCGCGGCGCACCGCGACCGACGTGATGACCCGGTGGCGGCGGCCAGACAGGGCCAGCAGGAATTCGGCGGCCTCTCCGGCATCGGCAGGTTTGCCCATGATTCGCCGCCCCATCGCGACGGTGGTATCGGCACAGAGCACAACATCATCGGCCCCTGCTGGCACGGCCTGCACCTTTTCACGTGTCACGCGGGCGCAGTAATCGCGCGGCAGCTCACCCTTGTGAGGGGTCTCGTCGATATCCGGCGGGCGGACCGCGTCCGGGGTGACGCCAAGCTGTGCCAGCAGTTCCAGCCGCCGCGGGCTGCCAGATCCCAGAATGAATGCCATGAGGGGCCCTTTTATCTATACCGTGCCAATGCTGCCGTGGGCCCTTGTTTTAGGAGTAAACCCCCAAAAACAAAAGCCCGGCATCTGGGCCGGGCTTTGGTCATCAAGTCGGATCGGTCGCTTATTTGAAGCGGTAGTTGATCCGGCCCTTGGTCAGGTCATAGGGGGTCATTTCCACCTGAACCCGGTCGCCAGCCAGAACACGGATGCGGTTCTTGCGCATCTTGCCTGCCGTATGTGCGATGATCTCATGGCCGTTTTCCAGCTCGACCCGAAACGTCGCATTGGGCAGGAGTTCCTTCACGACACCGGGAAATTCGAGCGTATCTTCCTTGGCCATGTTCTCTCCATCATTGCGTTACCCCGTCAATCTGCGGGGATGAGCGCTTAAATGAGCCTATTTTCCCAATTTTTCAAGGGCGCAATCACGGCATGAGGCGAATTGTGCAGGTTTTTGTCCTGCTGTTCTGTTCGTCCCAGTGGCTGCGGTTGCGGACGACCCCATTGCGACGGACCTCGGCGACCTGTGCGATGTCCACTTCGGCCAGGGTCCAGCCGGGCTGGTCCAGGGTGCCTTCGGCAAAGACGCCGGTCGCAGGGAAGCCGGTATCCGGCGGACCAAAGATGCCACCCATGCCGCATCCCACGTCAACCGATTCGGACCAGTCTGCCTGCCCCACGATTGAGGCCATGGCGGTGATGCACTGGTTTTCCAGCGCCCGCGACATGGCGCCGATACGCACTCGCCAATATCCCGCCAGCGCCTCGGTACAGGAGGGGACAAGGATGATATCTGCCTCTTCCAGCGCCCGGCCCAGCAGGGGGAATTCGCTGTCATAGCAGATCAGCACGCCGATCTTGCCAAGCGCGGTGTCAAAAATCTTGAGCGGTCCGCCCCCGGTGACATTCCAGGGATCGCGCTCGAACATGGTCATGATCTGCTTGTCCTGATGCTCCCGCTCTCCGGTCGGCGCGTAGAATTCGGCGCGGTTAACCGGGCGCTCGAAACCGGCATTCACCGGGGCCGAGGCGCCGAGGATATGAACACCGTGTTCGGCGGCCAGTTTCAGGTGCAGCGCGGCGGCATCCTCCATCCGATCCGATACGGCATGCAGGGACCGCTCCAGATCAAGGGCGGCGTCAGCGCCATCCAGCGTCGCCAGCTCCATCGCGCCATATTCGGGAAAGACCAGCAGGTCGGCGCCCTGTTTGGCGGCATCGCCGACCCATTTTGCCAGCTTGTCCTCGTATTGAGCCCAGCTGTCGAGCCAATCGAGCGGGTAGGCGGCGGTGGCGATTTTCATGGGCGAGATCCCTTTTGTCTGGCGGGTACCCCGCCGGTCGTTTCAAAGTGAGCCTACAGCTCCCGGTTCCAGAATTGCAGCGCCTTTTTGCTTTCGGCGCGGTCGCCAATGTCTGTCCAGGTGAACTCTGCAAGCACACCCGGCATCGGGCGGTAGCCGCGTTTGCGCCAGAACAGATCATTGCTGCGGTAGTCTGCGGGGCGCAGCGGGTGATCCTCTGGGCGGATCACGCTACAAAAGGCCGAAAGCCTGAAACCCAGGGCGCGCGCGTGCGCTTCGCGGTGGTCAAAGAAGGCATGGCCGATCCCCTGTCCTCTGAACTCTGGCAGCAGCACGGATTCGGCGCAGTAGAACACATCCTCGACCGGCAATTCGCCCTTTGAGATCTGCGCCGCATCGCCATGGCTGCTCAGCGGCATGCCCGTGGCCGCGCCGATCACACGTCCTTCGGATATGGCTGCCACCAGCACCGCATCGGGCGTGTCGCGGTAGCTACGCAGATAATGCTGCTCATAGGCTTCGTCCCCATCATAGAGATAGGGAAAGGCGCGGAACACTTCGATGCGCAGCCGTGCCAGATCCGGCAGGGCAGCCTCCAATGCCTCGCCCGAAAGGGCTTTGACCTTAACCGCCATCAGGCCGAGACCTGCGCCATCCAGTCAGAGAGGTTGTAATAGGTGGTGACGCGGGAGATCTTGCCGTCCTTCAGATCAAAGAAGGAGCCTGCAGGCAGACGGTAGCTCTGGCCGCGCGCCTCGGGCAGGCCCGCGTCGGTTTCCAAATAGGTGCCGTTGACGATGTATTCGGCGGCGGCGCGGCTGCCGTCCGGGGTGGAAAACACCACCGTGTCGGTCAGCTCCTCACGGTAGCAGCGGCTCATGTGGTCGCAGAACTCGGCGAATTTTTCCTTGCCAACGCGGATGTTGCCCTCGTTGACGTGATGGGCCACGTCGTCAGACAGGCAATCGATCATGCTTTGGGTGTCGCCTGCGTTGAAGGCCGCGAAATAGCGCGTGATGGTGTCGCTCATAACAGCTCCGTCGGTTCGCCCCAGCGGGCTTTGAGGTGTTGAATGATCTGGTCGCGGGTCTGCCGGTAGCTGTCCAGCTTGGCCTCGCGGGTTTCGCCAAGGCCGGTCGGATCCATGATCGGCCAGTATTCGACTTCGAGGTGAAAATAGCGGGTCAGCTCCAGCGCGCGGCGTTGGCTGGCAGGCGACAGGGCCACTACCAGATCAAAGGACGACAGATCATCGCCCCATTGCTCCATCTCGTCGAAAGAGCGCGACCGGTGGCGCGACAGTTCCACCCCAATTTCCTGGCAGACAGCGATGCAGAAGCCGTCTATTTCCATGTCGTTCTTGACGCCGACCGACTGCACGTAGGTCCCGGCGCCATAGAACTTCTTCATGATCCCCTCGGCCATGGGGGATCGGACCGCATTGTGGTCACAGCAGAACAGGATGGACTGCGGTAACTGCTCCACCCGTCAGCCTCCGAAATGCAGGACGCAGATCAGGGTGAACAGGCGACGGGCGGTGTCGGTATCCACCTCGGCCTTGCCCTCCAGACGTTCCTGAAGCACGCGGCTGCCTTCGTTGTGAATGCCGCGCCGGGCCATGTCGATGGTCTCGATCTGGCTGGGGGGCAGGGTCTTTACGGCGGTGAAATAGCTTTCGCAGATCTGGTAGTAATCCTTCACCACCTGACGGAAGGGCGACAGCGACAGGTGAAATTCCGCCGCCTTCTGCCCGTCTTCGGTGGTGATATCAAAGACCAGCCGTTTATCCCGGATCGCCAGCCCCAGATGATAGGGGCCGGGGGGGACAGCGCGCCCATCACGGGCAGGCAGGGTAAAGGAGTTCTCTTCGATCAGGTCAAACAGCGCCACCTTGCGCTCCTGCTCGATCTCGGGGGTCGGGGGCGGCAGGTTGCTGTCGTCCAGCTCGATATGACTGATGCGGCTCATGGCGTGCGATCTCTTAACCGGGAATCGCATCCTGACTAGCCGATGGCGCGCGGCGCGGCAATCTTTTGAGGGCTGCCTTGCGCCGCGTCCGGCCGTGATCAGTCGTTCAGCGCGTTCAGACGCTGGGTGACGGACAGGCCGTGCGCCTCCAGGCTTTCGCTTTGCGCCAAGGTTTCTGCCGCAGGGCCAATGGCACGCAGCGCTTCGGGCGTCATCCGGGCCAGGGTGGTGCGTTTGAGGAAATCCATCACCGACAGGCCCGAAGAAAACCGCGCCGAGCGCGCTGTCGGCAGCACGTGATTGGGGCCGCCCACGTAATCGCCGATGGCCTCGGGCGTGTATTGGCCCAGGAAGATCGCCCCGGCGTGGATGGTCTTCTGGCTCAGCTCTTCGGGATCGCCGGTGCAGAGTTCCAGGTGCTCGGGCGCGATACGGTTCGACAGGTTTGCGGCCTCATCGAGATCGCGCACGGTGATTACCGCGCCGAAATCGCGCCAGCTGGCCCCGGCGATGGCGCGGCGCTCCAGTGTTTCAAGGCGCTTGTCCACGGCCTCGGCCACCGCGCGGCCAAATGCGGCATCGTCAGTGATCAGGATCGACTGGGCGCTTTCGTCGTGTTCCGCCTGGCTCATCAGGTCCAGCGCGATCCAGTCGGGGTTGTTGTCCTTGTCGGCGATCACCAGGATTTCCGACGGCCCGGCGATCATGTCGATGCCCACCTTGCCGAAGACGCGGCGCTTGGCGGCGGCGACAAAGGCGTTGCCGGGGCCAGTGATTTTATCCACCGGCGCGATGGTTTCTGTGCCATAGGCAAGCGCCGCAATCGCCTGAGCGCCGCCGATGCGATAGATCTCATCCACCCCGGCCAGCCGCGCCGCCAGCAGCACCAGCGGGTTCAGCACCCCGTCGGGCGTGGGTACGGTGATTGCGAGGCGCTCGACCCCGGCGACCTTGGCCGGAATGGCATTCATCAGCACCGAAGAGGGGTAAGAGGCCAGCCCGCCCGGTACATAGAGGCCTGCAGCAGAAACCGCCGACCAGCGCCAGCCAAGGATGGCTCCCGCCGGATCGGTCCATTGGGCATCTTCGGGCATCTGCCGTTCGTGATAGGCGCGGATGCGATCCGCTGCGAGTTCCAGCGCCGCCCGTTCCGCAGCAGGGACGCCTGCGATCGCGGCGGTCACTTCGGCCTCGGAAATTGCCAGCTTGTCGGCGCTCAGCTCCAGCCGGTCGAACTTCGCTGTCAGGTCGATCAGGGCCGCATCGCCGCGGCTGCGTACATCGGCAATGATCTCCGCGACAGTGGCGTCCACGTCCGGGCTGTCTTCACGCTTGGCGCTCAGAAGCGCGGCAAAGGAAGCCTCGAAATCGGCATCAGAGGTATCAAGGAATACAGGCATCTGGTCACTCCGGCTGGTGCGACCGGGACATATAGAGCGAACCGCGCCGGGACAAGCCTTTGCCGCCGGGTGCAGCAGTTTGCCCTGCCGCAGCCCGCCGGGCAGCGGCGTCAGTCGTCGCCGTGATCGGGCGCCTTGCCGGAAGGCGCAGTATAGGGCCGGGTCACATCGCGCAGCGAAACATCGATGGCTTCTACAGAGAGGCGGATGGCGCCATCGCCGGCCAGGGTCAGCACCAGGTGGCCGGCACCATCTTCGCCGGGTTCAAAGGACAGCGACAACAGCGACAGCACAAGATCCTTGTCGCTGCGATCGACCCCTTGCGAGGCGACGCCCAGCACATTGTCGACCACCAGCAGCGATTGCACCCGCTCGTAAGCGCGGGTGCGCTTTTCGGCTGCGGCGCGATCCTCCCAGCGGAACCGGTTGACCAGCAGCGCAAAGCGGTGCCGGGAGGCCTGCCAGCGCATTTCAGTGACCGGGAACACCGAATCCTGCACCAGCGCAGAAATGACCTTCAGGTCCTCTTCTTCCTGCGCGCCAAGGTTTAGCGGCGCCTCGCGGCCCTCCTCAAAGGTTGCGTCTGCCATCAGGTCCCCTTGATCCGTTCAATTTTGGCGCCAACGCCGGACAGCTTGCTCACCACGTGCTCATAGCCGCGGTCCAGATGGTAGACCCGGTTGACCAGGGTTTCACCCTCGGCCGCAAGTCCCGCCAGAATCAACGAGACCGAAGCGCGCAGATCGGTGGCCATCACCGGGGCACCTTTCAGCCGGTCAACCCCGGTTACGGTGGCGGTGCCGCCCTGCACGTCGATGCGGGCGCCCATGCGGGTCAGCTCCGGCGCGTGCATGAAACGATTCTCGAAAATCTTCTCTTCCAGAACGCTGACCCCATCGGCGGTGCACATCAGCGCCATCATCTGCGCCTGCAGATCGGTCGGAAAACCGGGGAAGGGTTCTGTGGTCACATTGACCGCCTTCACCCTGTCGCCGCGGCGGCGCACTTTCAGGCCCGCGTCTGTTTCCTCGATGGCGACGCCTGCCTCGTCCAGCTTTTCGGCAAAAGCGCCGACCAGATCCATGCGGCCGCCCAGCAGTTCGACTTCGCCGTCACAGATAACCGGTGCCAGCATATAGGTGCCAAGCTCGATCCGGTCGGTTACCACCTGGTGGGTGGCGCCGTGCAGCCGGTCAACGCCCTGCACTTCGATTCGCGAGGTGCCATCACCTTCGATCTGGGCGCCCATCTTGCGCAGGCAATCGGCGAGATCGGAAATTTCCGGCTCCCGCGCGGCGTTGTTGATGACGGTGGTGCCCTTGGCCAGGGTCGCCGCCATCAGGATATTTTCAGTGGCCCCTACCGAGGCAAAGGCAAGATCGATCACCGCGCCTTTTAGTCCGCCGGGCGCCTTGGCATGAAGATAGCCGTCGCGCAGGTCGATCTCGGCGCCAAGCGCCTCCAGCCCGTGAATATGGAGATCCATTGGGCGCGCACCGATGGCGCAGCCCCCCGGCAGCGACACCACCGCCTGACCCAGTCGGGCCAGCATTGGCCCCAGCACCAGATTCGACGCCCGCATTTTGCGCACGATGTCATAATCGGCCACGTGATTGTCGAGGTTGTGGCTCGACATGGCCTGCACCTGACCGTCCTGAAGCGCGGAAACCTCGGCGCCAAGGGATTGCAGCAGCTGGGTCATCGTCTTGATGTCGCTCAGCCGCGGTGCATTGGTCAGGGTCAGCGGTTCTTCGCTGAGCAGCGTTGCCGGCATCAGGGTAAGGCAGGCATTCTTTGCCCCCGCGATGGGGATCTGCCCCTGAAGGGGGCCATTGCCCGTTACCAGAATCGAATCCATCCGCTCTACCTTTCCGAACCGCCTGTTTGCTCGTCCTGTTTCCCGGCACGTGCCTTGGCCTGCGCCTTGCGGCGGGCCATGTTGGCCTTCAGGGCGGCCTTGAGGCGATCCTCGCGGGTGGTGGACTGAGCACTGGTTTTTGGTGATTTTTTATCTGCCATAAACCTTGTGTAACTTAGTGTGAAAAAACCGTCCAGAATGGTCTTGCGCCGCTCTGCGTTTATCCCTAAAAGCCCCCTCACCGGCGCTGCTGTAGCTCAGAGGTAGAGCACTCCCTTGGTAAGGGAGAGGTCGAGAGTTCAATTCTCTCCAGCAGCACCAGTAAACTTTCCCGACGATATATCCCGTAAATAGCCCGCCATATCGGTCTTATGGTTTTGTCATGTGGGCTGGCCCAATTTGCGCGGGTTTCGTGACTATCCGCTATGCAGACTGCGATTCGAATTGCGGTAATCCGGTCGATTCCCTGCAGGCTGTTTCGTGCCTATGCGCCTGATTCCTGCATGCCTGCCAAAATGGTGCCGCCATTGGCTGGCCATCACAAAACATCCGGGGGCAGAGATTGGCTCCCGCCCCGGAAGCGCCGCCTCACTCCCCGATAAAGCGGCGCATCAGATGGGCCTCCTGGCCGCGCATCAGGTCCTCGGCCACCTGCATGTGCGAGGCCATGATCTCGCGCGCCCGGTCTGCATCGCAGCTGCGCAGCGCCTCGACCAGTTGGAGCTGGTGTTTGCGTCCCTTGCGCCACAGCTCCACATTCGGCGGATCGTAAAGGCCGCGATACACGGTCAGATCGGTCAGGATCTGCGCCATGAAACCGATGACAAAACCCAAAAGCCTGTTGTTGGCGAAATCGGACAGCCGCGCATGGAAGATGAGAGAGGCGATATGCTGCTCTTTCTCTTCTTCCGAAGATTTGGCCGGCTCGGGATAGCGTTCGGCAAGCTCCTGCAGCTCTGCCAGCTGTGCCTCGCTCAGCTTTCCGGCCAGGCTGGCGGCAAGTTCCGGCTCCAGCGCCCGGCGCATCTGATAGATGTCCGCCACCGACAGGTCCTGAAAGTAGAAGTAATTCGCCAAGAGAGACCGGGCGCGTTCGGCAGAAACCTCGCCAACCATGCTGCCGCCACCGGGGCCGGTCTTGGTCACGATCAGGCCCTGCGCCTCAAGGATTCGCAGCGCCTCGCGCACGGTGCCCTTGGAGACGCCGAATTCCTCGATCATGGCGCTTTCGTTGGGCAGCTTGTCGCCCTTTTTCAGGTCACGCTCGACCACCCACTGCTTGATCTCTTCCGCGACCCGGACGGGGCGGGATTTCTTGGGTTTTGTGGGGGGCGTGTTGCTGCCGTCCATTCGGAACCTCTGTTTTTATCATTATAAAAATATAGACTTCATAGGGCGCCATGTGTAGTGCCTAATTTATCATTATAAATATGGAGACCGGGATGGACTGGGGTCAGATCGCGCAGAACCGTTTGGCAGAGATTGCGCAGTGCAGCGTCGATTCCGAAGGCGTTACGCGGTTTCCGTTCACCACCGAACATGGTGAGGCGGCCAAGATTATCCGCGCCTGGATGGAAGCTGCGGGGATGGCGGTGCGCTGGGATGCCGCAGGAACCCTGATCGGGCGCCAGGAAGGGCCCGCCGGGGCGCCGACCTTTCTGATCGGCTCGCATCAGGATTCGGTACGCAACGGTGGCCGTTACGATGGCATCATGGGTGTCGCTCTGGGATGCCTGGCGGTTGAAAAGCTGACAGCGGAGGGCACTGATCTGCCCTTCGCGGTTGAGGTTCTGGCCTTTGCGGATGAGGAAGGCGTGCGGTTTCCGACGGCGCTGATGGGGCCACGGGCTCTGGCGGGTACCTTTGATCCATCTGTTCTGGAGATGACCGACCGCAGCGGTGTATCGCTGCGGCAGGCGCTGGCGGATTTTGGTGGCGATCCGGACGGGGTGGCGGCGCTGCGGCGCGATCCGGCGGCAACCTTGGGGTATCTGGAGCTTCACATCGAACAGGGGCCGGTGCTGGAAGACGCGGATGTGGCGCTGGGCATTGTCACCGGCATCTGCGGGATCGAGCGCAACACGGTGATCTTTACCGGTGACACTGGCCATGCGGGCACGGTGCCCATGGCGGGGCGCCGGGATGCCTTGGTCGCGGCCTCGGAGTTTATTACCGAGGTTTTTGATGCCGCCAATAAAATTGCGGACCTGCGCGCCACGGTGGGATCCCTTTCGCTGCTTCCGAATGTTGTGAATGCAATCCCTCGCCAGGTGGAGCTGACGCTGGAAATCCGGGCTCTGCAGGATGAAGCCCGTGAAGAGTTTGCCGCATTCGCGCAGGCGCTGGGACAGAAGATTGCCCAGAAACGCAATGCGGGCTTTGCGATGCACCGCACCTATGACCAGCCCGCAGTACCATGTGACGCGGGTCTGGTGACGGCGCTTGAAACATCAGTGCGACAGGGCTGCCCGACCGCGCCGCGGCTGCCATCGGGGGCGACGCATGATGCTTCGGCCATGGCAGATCTTTGTCCGATCTCGATGCTGTTTCTCCGCTGCAAGGATGGCGTCAGCCACAAACCGGAGGAATTTGCATCAGACGCCGACATGGCGGCCGCGATTGAGGCGGTTTCGACCTTTCTGACCTCCTTGCCTACTGGCGCGTGATCAGCGGGGGAACCTATTCCGGGCGGGGGTGATCCCCTCTCAGCACCTCGCCCAGACGCCGGAACACCTCGGCGCGGGCGGACCCTGACCGCCAGGCGAGAACGATCTGCCGGGGACAGGCATCGGGCAGATCGGTGAGCTGCACCTGACCCTTGGCGACCACACCGGCCTCCACCGCGAGGTTGGGCAGCAGCGTGATGCCCAGCCCCTCGGACACCATCGCGATCAGCGTCGGCAGGCTGGTTGCGGCAAAATCATCTTGCTGGTTCGAAATTTTCCCGGGATAGGCCTCCAGCGCGTGGCGTTGCAGGCAATGGCCCTTTTCCAGCAGCATCAGATGGCCGGTACTCAGCAGGGTTTCAGATCCCTTGCCCGGTGACGCCGGTGTGCCCGGTGGCGTGGCAAGCTGATAGCCATCCTCGAACAGTGGCTCGATGCTCAGCGATCCGGTTTCAAAGGGCAGGGCGATCAGGATCAGGTCCAGCCGTCCGCTGTGCAGCCCGTCGATCAGGCTTTCGGTCAGCTCTTCGCGCAGGAACAGCCGCAGTTTTGGAAAGGTCTTGCGGATGTCTGGCAGGGTCTGCGGGATCAGGTAGGGGCCGATGGTGGGAATGACGCCAAGGCGCAGGTCGCCTTCAAACGGGTTGCTGTGCGCCTGCGCCAGCACACGGATGTCCTCGGCATCTACCAGCAGCCTGCGGGCGCGGGCGACGATCTGTGATCCGACCTCGGTCAGCATCACGTTGCGCCGGGTGCGTTCGAACAGGGTCACACCCAGTTGCGCCTCAAGCTCCTGTATCCCCGCGCTCAGCGTGGGTTGGGTCACGAAACAGATCTCGGCCGCGCGGGAAAAGTTCAGCTTGTCCGCGAGTGCGATCAGAAAGCGAAGCTGGCGCAGGGTGAACATTTATAGATCCTCTCTATAACTGATGAATAAATATTCAATTTTACAAATATATGGCAAGGCCCCATCTTCAGATCATCGAAACGACCTGCTCAGGAGATGACAGATGACCGACCAGATTGCACCCACAGGCCCTCGCCTCAATGAAACTGCCCCGGCGTTTGATGCGCTGACCACCCATGGTCAGAAAACGCTGGAGGATTATCGTGGGAAATGGCTGATCCTGTTTTCGCACCCGGCTGACTTTACCCCGGTCTGCACCACCGAATTCATTGCCTTTGCCAAGAAGCAGGATGAGTTCGCCGCGTTGAACGCCGAACTGCTGGGCCTTTCGATCGACAGCCACTACAGCCACATCGCCTGGATGCTGAACATCAAGGAAAAGTTCGGCGTCGAGATCGGGTTTCCGATCATTGCCGACCTCAACATGGCAGTGGCGCAGGCCTATGGCACGATCCAGCCGGGGGCCTCGGACACCGCTGCGGTACGTGCCACCTTCCTGATCGACCCCGAGGGCGTGCTGCGTGCGATGGTCTATTACCCGATGACCGCGGGCCGGTCCGTGGACGAAATCCACCGCCTGTTGGTGGCGCTGCAAACCGCGGATGAGAATAAATGCGCCATGCCCGAGAACTGGACTCCCGGCGATCCGGTGATCGTGCCGACGCCCGCGACGCCCGATGCTGCCATGGCTCGTATCGAAGAGGGCTATGACACGGTAGATTGGTACTTCTCGACCCGTAGCCTTTGATCGGCTTCGAACGTGAAATCCGGCCTGGCGGCCAGAACATGCCGCCGGGCTGCCCCTTCCGCGCCGAAAATCCCAAGACTTAGGGAAAGTCTGAAAAACCTCGTGCTCTGAGCGGGTTGCGGTAGACTGAGCGGGACCTTGAAGGATGCCCGCCGATGCCCAAACAGCCCGCCTTTCCTGCGCTACGCCAGTCAATGAAGAAGAAA